>NZ_WNJY01000036.1:0-12603 GCF_010892355.1 Granulicatella sp. zg-ZJ
TGAGTCAACAGGAGTACCTCAACTTACAGTTCCGCAACTTGCGAAATACAAAATATTTTTTCCAAAGTCACTTGATGAAGAAGAAAAGATAGGCTCATATTTCCGAGATCTCGACCACCTCATCGCCCTTCATCAGCGTAAATTAGAAAAGTTAAAAAATTTAAAAAAAGCTTATTTAAACGAGCTATTTGTTTGATACCAACGTGTGTATATCGTGTTATTTAGTACTGAAAAGGAGATAGATGAAATTGACAGATAAAAATGGTTCTGAACGAGAGTTTCAAAATAAATTTGTAGAAGAACTAAAAAAATATAGATGGCAAGCACCGGACAAATTGAATGGAAATTTGCATAAGGTTACTGTTGATGATTTAATAAACAATTGGCGTGAGGAACTTAATCGAATAAATGTAGATGTGTTAGAAGGTGTTGCCCTAACAGATGCAGAGTTTGAACAAATTATGTCCAAAGTCAATCAAATCTCTAATAGTTATGAAGCTGCAAAAATTCTTTCTATGGAAGGTTCAATAGGAAAGATTGACGGCATTTATCGTGATAAGCATCCAGATGTTACTAAAAAGCAAATTACATTGACGATATTAAAGAAAGCACAAGTAAGCGGAGGTGATTCTAGTTATCAAATAGCTAGAGAGGTATCAACTAGTAATAATAATCGTTTTGATATTGTTCTTTTAATCAATGGTTTACCGTTAATCAATATAGAACAAAAAAGAAGTGATAAAACCTTAGATGAAGCATTTGGACAGTTTAAAAGATATTATCGAGATGGTGAATATACGAATAATTTTATGGCCTTTTCACAAATGATGGTCGTAACGACGGAGATTGAAACGCGTTATTTTGCAACGCCAAAAACGATAAATGATTTTAACCAATCATTTGTTTTTCATTGGTCGGTTACAAAAAAAGATAAAAAAGATGGTCGACATTTAGGGCAACGCATCTTAACAGACTATAAAGAAGTTATTGAGCATTTTCTAATGGTGCCAATGGCACATCAAATGGTTGGAGATTATTTGATTATTGATGAAGATCCAGATAATGAGGAAAATAGACGGCACATGTTGATGCGACCTTATCAAGTATATGCTTTACAAGCTGTTGAGAAAGCTACTTTTGGATGGGATAATGCTGAAGGAAAACCACATGGTGGTTTTGTATGGCATACTACTGGATCAGGTAAGACAATTACGAGTTTTAAAACAGCTCAATTTTTATCCACACGAACCGAATTTGATAAAGTTGTTTTTTTACTGGATAGACGTGATTTAGATGAGCAAACGTCAAAAGCGTTTAAAGCTTATTCAACGTATGAATCTGTTGATGTCGATGATACGAGAAGTACTTATCAATTAAGAAAACAAATGATGAGTTCTAAAAATGGTATAATTGTAACGACGACGTTTAAATTAAGTTTCTTAGTAAAAGAGTTAATTACAGCACAAGATAATACTTTAGCAGACAAAAAAATAATTTTTATTATTGATGAGGCACATCGAACAACCATGGGAGAAATGATGGGAATGATTAAAGATTATTTCTTTAAAAATGCATTATTTTTTGGATTTACAGGAACGCCTTTATTTGATGAAAATAACGTTAAAGGAAAAATTAATCAAAGAAGTGAAGTCATCAATACGACTGAAAAATTATTTGGTCCATTATTACATCAGTATACGATTGATGAGGCTATTAAAGACGGTAATGTTTTAGGATTTCATGTAGATTATATCAATACAGGTGAATTTATTAGTTATGAGAGTTTACGAGATGAGCTAGTTGAGAAATTAGTAGTCATGAATACTGAGTGTAGTAAAAAGGAAATACAGCGTAAAGTCCAATCATGGTCAGAATTAGAAGTTGAAAAGAATGCTGTAAAAGAAGGTATTTTAAAATACCAAGATAAAACACATATTCCTAGAGTCGTCTCAGAAATTCTTTCTGGGTGGAAAGAACAATCTAGAAATGGAGAGTTTAATGCTATATTAACTGTTGCTTACAAAGATCGTGTGATTGCTTATTATCATGAATTTAAAAAGCAAATTAGTGAAAGATTTGATGCGAATGAGCATAGACCAAATATTGCGATGACATTTAGTTTTGGGAATGAGAATGATGTTGAAAATATGGCGATTGATGTGATAGATGAAATGTTTGAGGATTATGCGAATTTTACAGGTATTCAGTTTTTAGCGGGAGATAAGCGGAATGGTGAAGATGCTTATTTTGAAGATTTAACATACCGTGCAAAACGTGGTGGAAGTGGTAGAAATCCAAAAAATATTGATATTGTCATCGTTGCGGATCAATTACTAACAGGTTATGATGCAAAACGAGTGAATACATTGTATGTAGATCGACGACTTGAATTGCAAGGACTTATACAAGCCTATTCTCGTACAAATCGTGTTTTTGGTGCCTCTAAGGAATTTGGAAGTATTATTAATTTTCAATATCCTAGAATAACAGAAGAAATTGTAAATGAAGCTATTCGTTTATATGGAAGTGGTGGTAAGAACAGTTATGTTCTTGTTGAAAAATATGACGATGCTGTTATTTTATTAAGAAAGTGTATGGATGATTTGATTTTATCATTACCAAATCCAACAGAATGGCCAACTATACAATACGATGAAGAGAAGAAAAACTATTTTAAAAAAGTATTTGAATTAGCGAATAAGCAACTAAATCGTGTGAAGCAATACTATGAGTTTTGTTGGGATAATGAAACATTTGGTATTAAGGAGAATATTTTTCAAAACTATGTAGGTGCGTATAAAAATTTATTTCTACGTACTTCTCATATAGAAGTGGAAGAAATACAGGAACTGTTGGGACAAACAAAATTACAAGGGACACAAATTATTGATGCTCAAAATATTTTATCATTTATTGATAAAAAAACAGAGAGTGAAGATGGTTATAAAGTTGTAAATGATGGGAATCTTGTTTTAATTCTTGAGAAAATTGAAGAATTAAGCAATAAAGGGGAATACGATTTGGCAGAATCTTTAAAATTATTTGTTCAGAATGAATTAAAACCGGGGCATCTAGAAGTAGGTGTAGATTTTGATACGGCTTTTAGAAAATGGCAAGAAGAACGATGCTTTGAAGATGTTAAAAAATTTGCTTCTGAATGGGGACTTGATAGTGAATTACTTGAAAAATCATTAATGGACTATAACGTAAAGAAAAAGGATGAAATTCCATATTTATCAAATTTGATTAAATCGTTGGACGAAACAAAAGCAACCAATGAATTTGCAGGTAATAAAATAACATTATCCTTGAACGTACATACAGCTTTAAAACAATGGATGCCTGAAATAAAACAAACTTATAAATACTGAAAAGATCAAGAATATTCTTGGTCTTTTTGCTGTATCTATTTTTTTAAGTGTTTTATCATAAATTTTTTCTAAATAATAGCTATGCAAAATTTTTTTACTTTATACGTTCTCATCATTCTTCATTCAGCATAAGGCATAGATAGAAAGGATTATTATGAACAAAATGACAAAAGAAACGTTATTACATGAATATTTTCAACAATGGATAAAACTTTTTAAAGAGGGAGCTGTTCGTTCTGTTACACTTGAAAAATATTATAATAATTATCAGCATTTAAAAAATATTGTTCCAAATCTTAAATTATGTGAACTAGATAGAACGGCTTATCAGCAAATACTAAATGATTATGCTCAGATGCATGAAAGGCAAACGGTTATTGATTTTCATCATCAGATAAAAGGTGCTATATTAGATGCGGTAGATGAAGGTTTCGTTTATAGAGATCCCACTCGAAAAGTTATTTTTAAAGGAAAGGTTCCAAGAGCGAAAAAAATGAAATATTTGAATCAATTTGATTTACATAGTGTGTTATCAGATTTGAATTTAGAGTATAAAATAAATTGGGATTGGCTCATTTTGCTTATTGCTAAAACAGGGTTAAGATTTTCAGAAGTGTTAGGCTTAACACCGTCGGATTTTAATTTTTTACAACAAAACATCTCTGTGACAAAAACTTGGGATTATAAAGGTAAAGGTGGATTTTTACCAACTAAAAATAAATCGTCGGTTAGAAAAGTGCAAATTGATTGGCAATTAAGTATGCAATTTCAGCAGTTGATAAAAGATTTACCAAAAGATAAACCAATTTTTGTGAATGGTCCCGTTTGCAATTCCACACCAAATAAATGGTTAGAAAAGCATTGTAAGCGTGTAGGTGTACCGGTTATTTCAATACATGGATTAAGGCATACACACGCCTCTCTTTTAATGTATGCGGGTGTATCTATTGCCAGTGTTTCAAGACGATTGGGGCATTCTTCTATAACAACTACACAAAAAGTCTATATGCATGTTATATCAGAGCTTGAAAATCAAGATAATGATATTGTCATGAGATATTTGGCAAGTTTAACTTAGAAAGACTGCTTTATGTTGATGAAGAAGATGAGAGTATTATGGAGTTTGATACATATTTGATTATAGTAGAATAATCTAAATAAATTCAAAAAGAGATATTCGTATGCTATAATTTGAAAGACTATTTTTAGAAAGTTGGAATAGTGGTAAAATGATGTTCAGTGAAAGGATATAGAGAGTATAGAAATTACCAAACTTTCCAAATATAGATGGTTTATGATAGACTATTACTAGGAGGCAATTATGTTATCAAAAGAAAAATTAAATCGAATAAATGAATTAGCAAAAAAATCAAGAGAAGTCGCTTTGACAGAGGAAGAAAAGGCTGAACAAAAAGCACTTAGAGAAGAATATTTAGAAGCATTTCGTGGAGGAATGAGAAATCATATTGAAGGGTTGAAAATGATTGATCCAGAGGGTAATGATGTTACACCAGAAAAATTAAAACAAATTCAAAAGGAAAAAGGTTTGCATGGACGTGACAAAGAGTGATTTATTGCAACAAGTAAGAGAGATATATGCGAAACATCTTCAAATGCCTTATATTTCACCTGAGCGTGATTTACAAGCTTGGTTAAATGAAGTGTCTGTATCGTCGGGGAAAATTGTTCCTAAGCGAAATATGGAGCGTTTAGATAATGGATTATTACCGGGGCATATTATTTTGTTGTGGCGAGTGAATTTTGGAACATATACGACAGATACGGTTATTTCAAAATATTTTGAGCATACGTATGGGATTGATGCCCAAAAAGATATTCACTTGTTAATGGAACAAGGTCTTGTTGAAGAAGAAAGTGCCATTGTATCAACACGCCATTTAACAAGCGGTGTGTTGAAATCATTTTTAAAGGAAAAACAAGTCAAAGGTTTGTCATCTTTAAAACGAGCAGATATTGATGAGGCAATACGCACACATTTTAGTGAAGAAGAACTGACAAAATTATTTGCATTAAGAGGCTATACATTAACGCAAAAAGGACAGGAAACATTGAAGTGTTATCCAGAAGTGGTTGACAGACATCCAAAGAAAAAATTCTAATTGAAAAAAGATGTTATTTTTTGTAAAATAGAAAAGAACGTTATAGAAAAGAGGAGAGAGTATGGATACAATATGGGTTGTTTTAATTGCATTTGCAGCAATGGCATTAGGTGTTGTGGGTGGCTTCTTCTTAGCAAGAAGAACAATGATTAAATATTTTGAAGAAAATCCGCCAATGGACGAAACTATGGTACGTACAATGATGGCACAAATGGGACAAAAACCATCTGAAAAGAAAGTGCAACAAATTGTACAATCTATGAAAATGCAAAGTAAAAAGAAAAATAAAAAATAATAAAAATACTTTGTCAAATTGTGTTGGTTGGTTTCACCCACCAACACAATTTATAATATAACTCTTGATGTGATAAGTTACATCAAGAGTTTTTTGTTTAATTTTTTTGATAGGTAAAAAGGTGTATAAAAAAGGGAGTGACAATACCGTTTGTCACTCCCTCCTTAAAATTTAACTACCGTAACTCTGCATCTAATACATCAAAAATAGCATTGATTGATTGAGAGAAATTACTTTGTTCTTCTTTTGTGGTGATGTATATAGGTGTTCCAAAATTTACTTTTGTTTTTTTTCGTTTTAATAGGTCTTTAAATGAAAATGGTCCTTGGTAGACACATGGGATAATTGGCACTTTCGCTAGACGAGCAATCATAGCAGCACCTTCTTTTGCTTCGGATGTATGACGAGAGCCACTTGGGAAAATAACAAGCCCTAGTTTCCCTTCTTTTAAATGAGTTACAGGAATTTTAATAGCACTAGGTCCAGGGTTTTCTCTATCTACTGGAAAAGCATTCATACTTGTAATCAACCAGCGTAATGCAGGATTTTTAAAGAGTTCTTTTTTTGCCATAAAACAAAATTGTTTAGGACTTGCTGCTAAGGCTAAGTAGATAGGATCTAACCAACTACGATGAGGTGAAATTAAAATATAACCTACATTTTCGTTAGGGTCTGGTAAATTTTGTTTGTTTTTAATGAGAGTAGTTCCATTTAAGATAATTAGTAAAAATCGTGCAATACCACGAATCATTGAGTATAACATAAGACGCTCCTTTTTATGAATGTATTGATAGTATGACAAAAAATATCAGTAAAATCAAGTCAAAGAAAAAAGTGAATATATAGAATTATTTGACAAGGTAGTTCTATTACTCTATACTCTTTTTATAACAAATGTTTACTTTTTAAAACGTTTGTTTATAGATAGGAGGGATTTTATGAACTACTTACCTTTAGTTGGTATAGTGATTATTTTATTAGGTTTTATTTTTAAATTAGATACGACAGCAACAATTATTGTATCGGCTATTGTGACCGCACTTGTTGCTGGTATTAGTTTAGACGGAGCAATTACAGCTTTAGGAGAAAATTTTGTGAAAAGTCGATTGGTAACAATTTTGATTTTACCTGTACCTGTTATTGCACTTGTTGAAAAATATGGTTTAAAAGAACAAGCAAGCCAAATCATTAAGAAAATGAAAAAATTAACAGCACCTATTTTCTTATTTGTTTATTTTATTATTCGTCAAATTACAGCTGCAACATCTATTCCATTTGGTGGGCATGCACAAGTGGTACGTCCGATTGTTTATCCAATGGCAGAAGCGGCTGCTGCAAAAGACGGTGAATTAACAGAAGAAATTTCTGAACAAATGAAAGCTAAATCTGCTGCTGTGGAAAATATTGGTAATTTCTATGCACAAAATGTCATGTTAGGATCTGCTGGTGTATTATTGATTTCTAAAACATTAGAAGAATTAGGGTATAAAGCACCAACAAATGATATTGCACAAACAGCATTGATTATTGCTTTTGCTTCATCTGCTGTAATGCTTTGTACAACATGGTTATGGCAAAAAGCACTGAAGAAAGGAGGAAAATAATCATGAAAAATATTTTTTTAGAGTTAGCGTATATACTGATTGGTTTCCTATTCTTTCTAAATGCCATTCAAACATTTAGACATAACGAAGAAAAACAAATAGGTACTAGCTTATTTTGGGCAATTTTAGGATTTACTTTTGTTTTTGGGAATAGTGTTCCTTACATTGTGACGGGTGGATTATTGATTATCTTAGGTGTTTTAACAGCAACCAAACAAGTGTCTGTTGGGAAGTTTAAAGCTGTTGAGGATAGTGTAAAAAAACAACGTTCAGACAAATATGGTATTCTTGTCTTTTTACCTTCTGTTTTATTAGCCTTTGTTGCATTTTTTGTTGCTTTTACAACAAATTTAGGCGGACAAGTCGGCGTAGTGATCGGATCAATTGTTGCGTTTTTAGTATCCTTACTTTTATTTAAACCAAGTTTATCAGAAGTACACGAAGGAACATCACAATTAACACAACAAATGGGTGTGAATATTTTTCTACCACAATTATTAGCAGCTTTAGGTAGTATTTTTGCTACTGCTAATGTGGGAATGATTATTTCAAATGGTGTGGCTTCAGTTGTTCCTGCAAATAACCGTTTAATTGGTGTGATTGCTTATGTATTAGGTATGGTCATTTTTACCATTATTATGGGGAATGCATTTGCTGCCTTTACAGTGATTACGGCAGGTATTGGTGTTCCGTTTGTTTTTGCTTTAGGTGGGAATCCAGTGCTTATTGGAACAATGGCAATGACAGCAGGATATTGCGGAACATTGTTAACACCAATGGCAGCAAACTTTAATAGTATGCCTGCTTCATTATTAGATATGAAAAATCAATATGGTATTATTAAAGCACAAGCACCAATCGCATTAGCAATGATTGTTGTGCATATTGTGTTGATGTACACATTAGGATTTTAGGAGGAAAACACGATGAAAATTTTAGTGACAGGATTTGATCCATTCGGCGGTGAAACAATCAATCCAGCGTGGGAAGCTGTGAAACAGTTACCAGAAACATTAAATGGTGCAACTATTAAAAAAATACAAATTCCAACAGTGTTTCATGATTCAGCAGATGTTGTTTTTAAAGAGATCGATACATTTTCTCCAGATGTGGTATTGTGTATTGGTCAAGCAGGTGGACGTGTTGGGGTCACGCCTGAAAGAGTTGCTATTAATGTTGATGATGCACGCATACCAGATAATAAAGGCAAACAACCGATTGATGTGTGTATTCAACCAGACGGTGAACCAGCATATTTTTCAACTTTACCGATAAAAGCAATGGTCAATAATATGAAAAAAGAAGGCGTTCCGTCAAGTGTATCAAATTCAGCAGGTACATTTGTGTGTAATCATATTATGTACCAAGTATTGTACTATTTGTCTAAACATTATCCAGAAAGTCAAGGTGGATTTATTCATGTGCCGTTTATTCCAACGCAAGTGGTGGATAAACCAACAGAGCCGTCTATGTCTTTAGACGATATTGTAAAAGGATTAACATCATCATTAAAAACGATTGTAGACTACCATGGAAAAAATGACGATAAATTAGTTGGTGGGCAAACTCATTAATGTGTAAAAGGTTTCTAGTTTTTGTGCTAGGAACCTTTTGCTATAAGGTAATACTTGATTTATACTTTAAATTTGATAAAATATTAACATATAATCTATAAAACGAAAGAAGGAAAGTACACATGAGCGATGGTTCGTTACCCGCCCAGATACTACTTATTATTATTTTAACAGCGATAAACGCACTATTTTCAGCGACAGAGTTAGCGTATGTATCGTTAAATGTCATGAAAATGAAGCAACTTGAAATAGAGGGCAATAAAAAGGCAGAAAAAGTGATGCGATTATTAGATAATTCGGATGACTTTTTAGCGACAATTCAAGTTGTGATTACATTTGCAGGATTTCTATCGAGTGGTTCTGCCTCACTTAGCTTTACGAAATTGATTGAACCATATTTGGTGAGTTTTGCTGGTGAGTTTGGTGTGACATTATCTGTTTTAATCGTGACTGTCATTTTATCATATTTAACACTTGTGTTGGGAGAATTGTATCCAAAACAAGTTGCGCTACAAATGCCTGAAAAAATAGCATTGTCAACAGCAGGTTTTGTGATGTTGACACAAAAATTTTTCAAACCATTTGTTCGCTTATTGTCATTTTCAACAGGTGTTTTGAAAAAAATTACACCGATTGAATTTAAAAACGAAGAGGAAAAATTAACACGTAGCGAAATGAAAGCATTATTAGACAATAGTCGTAATGATGGTGCGATTGACTTAGAAGAGTTTTCTATGATGCAAGGGGTACTATCTCTTGATACGAAATTAGCACGTGAAGTAATGGTACCTAGAACAGATACATTTATGATTGATATTGAAGATGATATGAATGATATATGGACATCTATTTTAGATAATTCTTATTCTCGTATTCCTGTTTATGAGGGTGACAAAGATATGGTCATTGGTATCTTGCATGTAAAAGATATTTTAAAAACAGCTAAAGTAACGGGATTTGATAGCCTTAATCTTCGTGATTTAATGAATGATGATCCATTATTTGTACCGTCTACTATTTTTATAGATGATTTATTATTAGCTTTTAGAAAAGAACGTCAACACATGGCTATCTTAAAAGATGAGTATGGTGGTGTTGAAGGGATTGTGACAATGGAAGACTTAATTGAAGAAATTGTCGGGGAAATTGAAGATGAATCTGATGAAGAAGCAGATTTATATAAAAAATTATCACATCGTGTCTATAATATAGACGGAATTATGCCGATTGATAAATTTAATGATGTTTTCCATTTAAATATTGAATCTGAAGAAATGGATACAATGGCAGGATTTGTTTTAGAACAACTTGGCTATTTACCAGAAGATGATGAAAAAGATGTACGAGTTGACTTAGAATCATGTATTTTAAAACCCGTACATATTGAAAACGGACGTATCCGAAGTATCAATGTTATTTTAAAAGATAAAATTGAAATTGAGGTTGACTAAAAAACCTTGACACATTGGCTAGCCAATGTGTCAAGGTTTTGATTTTAGAAGTGATGGGAGATATATATGGTAGGAATTGGAACAATCATCAATGCGATTTCAGTTTTGTTAGGGGGTGGAATAGGACTTCTTCTAGGAAATCGTCTACCCGAAAGCATACAAAAAATATTAACACAAGCAATGGGACTATCTGTTTTATTTATTAGTATTGCAGGTGCTATGTCACACATGCTTGTATTAACAGATAAAGCACTTTTGACAAAAGGAGGTATGCTAATCACAATTTCCTTAGCCCTAGGTGCTATACTTGGTGAATGGATAGATATTGAACGACACATTGTCTTATTTGGTGAGAAAATTAAACAAAAAGTCGGGAATACGCAAGATAATTTATTTGTTGAAGGATTTGTTACAGCCAGTTTTACTATTTGTATTGGTGCAATGGCTATTGTAGGGTCTATTCAAGACGGATTACTGCACGATCCAACGATGCTATTTACAAAATCTGTTTTAGACGGTGTTATTTTAATTGTCTTTGCATCGGTATATGGAATAGGCGCTATTTTTTCTATCATACCTCTTGTATTGTGGCAAGGTATAATTACGTTGTGTTCAAGTTTAGTGCAACAGTTTTTAACACCTACTATGATAGATAGCATTTCATTAGTAGGGTCTTTACTGATTTTTTGTGTTGGTGCTAATTTATTTTTTAATATGAAAATAAAAGTAGCCAATCTTTTACCGTCACTTATTTTTGCGATTATTTTAGTGCATGTCATTGGATAATGGTATTTTTAAGAATGTAAGAAGACTATTGAAACAAAGGGGGGTGAGTTATCATAAGTCAAATTACTGAATATTAAAGAGTGTTCCATATAAAATATAAATTTTTTAAGAGTTATTTAGTTTTAGTAACGGTATTTTTTGGATTTAGTCAAATGAATAGTACTTTTGCGGAAAATACAACTAAGGATATTTTAACTGAAAAAGTTGACAGTCGAGATAAAACAAAAAAATTATCAGGTGCTTTTTTGATGTACTTACCAAAAAATGAAAAAGTAATATATACTATTGTTGTTTTTAATTTTTGAAAGTTTATACTTGTAGACTCTTAAACTTTTTTGGTGTCTGAATAGTTCGCTTTTTAATTTATTTCTTTGCTATTTTTATGAGTAAGTCAGTTAATGTGTAAAATTGTTTAATAAGTATTTTTTATTTGTTCATGTTCTTCTTGTGTAACATTGCAGCTTATTGTTTTATTTCTTAATCGTCCTGTTGTAACCTCCTTTTTATGATGATACATGACTTATAAATAGAGTAGATGAACGTTCGCTTATCGTCCTAATTTGAAAAAGTGCTAAGACTTTAACCATTTTAGAAATTTTATAATCAATTTATAACTGCGATTATTAAATTGATTACTTCAGTTATCAAAGTTTTTTTGTTTTTTTTCGTCTTTCATTAAGTCTTTTTTAGGTGTACATTTTTTCTTTCACTTATACTTATATGACTAATTTAGGTTTAAAATAAGATGAAAAAAGCAAAGAGAATTTAACACGATTTATCATAGAACTAAAAACCGGAACGAATGATAACATACATTCGTTCCGGTTCAGACTGTTGACAATATATCTAAAAAATCCAACGTATTTTTCAAAACTGGAAAAATACGTTGGATTTTGCATTTAAAAATGATAAATAAAGAACTATATTGTAAAAAATGGCTATCTCTCGTGAGCAGAATTGCCATTTTTTTCATGTTTTGGGCAGCACAAGATAACCAAGTGTACTGCTGCATCTTGGCTACTCCTCTATATTGTGCAAACCGATACCCATGATTTTGTTTAGAGTCTGCAAAGCTACGCTCAATCGTTTCTTTCCGTCGTTTATATAGTGCTTTCCCAAACGTAGATAATCGACGTTCACGACATCTATCGTATACATCAGCATCTATCGCTCGACGTAGTATCCGTTTATTACTGTTATCGCTTATACGATACTGCTTATATCCTTGTCTATCAATGTTTCTGTAGGTGTAAATTTCTCCCGTACGTGTATCCGTAAAACAATCTCTAGATGAATCATAGCGAAAAAACTTATGGTCAGGATTGCGATGAAAACGTCTATACCCAATCACAGAAAATATCTTTTTCTCTTCTAAAAATTTTAAAATGTCTTTTTTATAATA
>NZ_WNJY01000037.1:0-12026 GCF_010892355.1 Granulicatella sp. zg-ZJ
TACGAATGGCTTCGTTCTCGCACGTAGTAGAGAACGAGCGATGTATCGTGTACATCATGGTAAGCCGTACAACTTAACGTCTGATACGAAAAAAGACTGTCGACATTTTAATTTGTCAACAGTCTGACCGGACAGTCGTTTTTACGACTGTCCGGTGTTTTGAGTTTTATTTTTTACTTTCAGTTGTTGTTCCTTGTTGTGATACAGATTGTTCATTAACTGTTGGTTTTTGTAAAAGTGAGCTTAATGCTTCATTTAAAAAGACATCAGAGATTTTAATATCAGCATCTTTTAACAATTTTTCAATGACATTTTGTTGTGTTGTTTTATCAGATGCTTGGTCATCAATATATTCTGTTTTAAATTTTTCTTTATCAGCATCAAATGTTGTTTTAGCTGGTTTTGATTCCATTTTAATAATGTGGTAACCAAATGTTGTTTTAACAGGTGTAGAAGATGTTTCGCCTTCTTTCATATCTCTCACAGCTGTTGCAAATTCAGCAACCATAGCGCTCGGTTTAAATGAACCTAAAGAGCCACCTTTTTCACTATTGCTTTTATCGGTTGAGTATTGTTTCGCTAAAGCGTTCCAATCGCCACCATTGTTTAATTCTTCAAGTACTTTTTTAGCTGTTTCTTCATCTTTTACTAAAATATGAGATGCTGTTACTTTTGGTTCCCATGATTCATATGCTTTTTCTAATTCTTCATCTGTTGGTGTAACATGTTCTTTTACAACTTGTAAAACAGCGTAGTTTGCATAGATAGTTTGTTTAAATGCTTCTTCTGAATCATAGCCATTTTGTAATAATACTTTTTTAAATGCTGCATCCCCACCAGCAGTTTGTTTACGAGTAGCGATAAGCTCATCTGTTTGTTTTGTGACAGCGGCTTTATCTTTTACTGAATTAACAGCGATTTTTTGAACAAGCAAACTATATAGTGCTTGTTTACCAGCTGTTGTACGCATTGAATCGTATAATTCATTTTTTGTAATATTACCTGCTTTTGTTGTTGCAATATTCTCGTTTGAACATGCAGATAATGTAACAACTGCTGCGGCAGTTGTTAAAACTAACCATTTTTTCTTCATATAAGACTCCTATTCTAAAAATTGTTATTGCCCTTTAGATATTATATCACATGTTGTCAAGGTTTATCCATTATCAATAGATTTAAAATAATGATAAAGATTATTCGCTACATTTTTTGATATACCAAGATGTTTGAAATCTTCAAGAGAAGCTTCTTTTAACTCTTTTAATGTTCTAAAATGCACTAGTAATTTTTTCTTTGTTTTTGGTCCAACTCCCTCAATATTGTCTAATTGTGATGAAAGAGAGTGTTTACTTCGTAATTGTCTATGGAATGTAATGGCAAAACGATGGACTTCTTCTTGTATACGTTGGATTAGTCTAAATGCTGGGCTTTGAATAGGTAAATCAACGACGTGTAAATCATCTCCAAAAATTAAAGATGCTGTCTGATGTTTATCGTTTTTTACCATTCCAGCAATAGCAATCTGTAAACCTAATTCGTCTTCTAAAACTTCTTTAGCGGCGTTTACTTGAATAGCACCACCGTCCATTAAAATTAAATCAGGCATAGGTTTATTTTCTTTTAGTAAACGAGAGTATCGTCTTCTAATGACTTCTTGTGTTGTGGCAAATTCATGACTTCCTACTACGGTTTTAATTTTAAACTTACGATAAGCTTTTTTGTCAGGGATACCATTTTTATAAACGACCATGGCTGATACAGGATTTGTTCCTTGAGTATTAGAATGGTCAAATGATTCAATCGTATTCGCACTTTGGATACCTAAATAATGCGCTAGTTCATCTACGGCTTTAATACTTCTAGTGTCTTTCAATGTTTCTAAATGAATGCGTTCATTAACAGCAATTTCACTATTTTTAATCGTTAAATCGAGTAAACTACGTTTTTTATTTCGTTTTGGTGTGATGACTTTGACACCGAGTGTATCAGCTAATAAGCCTTTATCAAGAGTGTCTGGAACAATAATTTCTTTTGGTAAAATATGTCCTTTATCGAGATAAAATTGTAAGATATAGGATAATACTTCGTCTTCTGGATTACCATAGCACTCAAAAATGGTAGCTTCACGTTTAATAATACTTGATTGTCTTAATAAAAAGACTTGAATTGATAAAAGACCATTTTTGATGAAATACCCAAAAACATCATGGTTTGAATAGTCTTTTGACAAAATAATTTGTTTTTCGACAGTTGTTTCAATGTAGTGAATTTGATCTCGATAATCTCCAGCACGTTCAAAAGCAAGTTCTTCAGCAGCTTCTTGCATTTTCATGCGTAATTCTTTTTTGATTTGTGATACATCCCCGTTTAGAAAGCGTTGGATAAGTTTAATGCGTTTATCGTATTCTTCTTTTGGGACAGGGTGGTCACAACAACCAATACATTGATGGATGTGGTAATAAAAACAGGCTCTTTTTTCTTGTTTGGAGCATCTTCTCAACGGATAGCTCTTTTGTAGTAATTGTAAAGTCTGATTTGCTGCTCCTACATTTGGATAAGGTCCAAAATATAAACCGCCGTCTTTTTCGACATGATTTGTAATCATCATCTGGGGGTCTTTTTCCTTTGTGATTTTTAAATAAGGATACATCGTTGTTTCTTTTAACTTAATATTATATTTTGGTTGGTATTTCTGAATTAAATTTATTTCGAGTAAAAGAGCTTCTTTATTTGTCCGTGTTACAATAGTTTCAAATGTACGAATATCATTGACTAAAAGCAGTGTTTTTCCGTCGTGAGCACCTCTAAAATAACTATTGACACGATTTTTTAAATTTTTTGCTTTACCAATATAAATAATCTCTCCGAATGCATCTTTCATCATATAGCATCCAGGTAAATCTGGTAGTAACGATAGTTTTTCTTTAATGTGTTTTTTATAGTCCATATTATCACCTAAAAAATGTTTTCATGTTTAAGTATATGCTATAATCAATAAAAAGCAATAAAGGAGATGCTGATAATTGAAAACACTAGTGGTTATTGGACATCCAAAACCAAATGAATCACACGTAAATGTTTTTTTGAAAGAAAGTGTGGCACAGATTGAAGAGGTTATATGGCATGTGTTAGCCAATCGTCAGATTGATGTTGAACAAGAAAGAGCGTTATTAAAAAGTGTAGATAGAATTATTTTACAGTTTCCTATATATTGGTATAGTTGTCCTTCCCTATTAAAAGAATGGATAGATACTGTTTTTTCGTTTCAAATGCACGAACTAGAAGGGAAAGAATTTGGAATTGTTGCTTTAATGGGTGGGGCACAAAAACAATATCAAGCCGGTGGAAAAGAAATGTATACTGTCTCAGAAATGCTAAGACCGTTTGAAATGCTAGCAAGACATTTAAAAATGACGTATTTACCACCATTATCCATACATCAATTTTCTTATATGAGTGAACAGGAAAAGCAAGCGTTATTAGTAGAGTATATGCATTATACGAGTGCAATATATCCAATGACGTTTCAAGAACAAGGAAAATGGTATGTGCATGCGTTAAAAAAAATAGTACATGAAGAGATACAGACCGTTATTGATGTGATTGAACATAATCAAGAAGAATTGGAAGAATTACAAGAATTGTTAAAGGAAATGATGTAATGGAACAGCAATGGATTTACCGTGTATTAGAAGATATGATACAAAAAGAGTTGCAATATGAAAATAGGGCAATACTAAAACAAGTACAGCGATATATTGAAAAACAATACGAACGTATTGAACAATCTAAAGGGGTGTTAGAAGGGAATATGTGGAGTCCAAGCAAATGGTAAGGGTCGTTTTTTGTCCCTAATATATTGTTTTTTAAAATCACATTAAAACTGTTGAATAAAGAAAATATGAATGGTATAATAATGGTGTGCTTGATAAGAGGTAAGTATTACTTGTGTCAAGAGGGTCGATAAAAGACCCAAAGAACAGAGGTGTAAAAATGGAACAGACAATATCTTTATTAGAAAGTTTGGTTCCTGAATTTATTGGTCATGTGGCCAAGCGTATGAAAATTTTAGATACAATTTCATTATATGAGCCAATAGGCAGACGTTTGTTGGCATCAGAAGTAGGATTATCTGAAAGAACGCTTCGTACAGAAATAGAACAATTAAGAGAAGTTGACTTAGTCATTGTATCAAAAAGTGGTATTTCTTTAACGAATAAATCAAAACAGCTATTGGAGACATTAAGACCTATTTTTCAGTTGGAAGAATATTTACGTCAAAAAGAGTATGACATTCAACAAAAATTTGGCATCAAACAATGTCGCATTGTTTCTGGAAATGCTAATAAAGATGAAATATTTTTTAAACGATTAGGGAAAGCTATATCAGATATTTTAAATGATATTTTACCACTAGAGTTGAATGTTTTAGCTGTTACAGGTGGCACAACTTTATCAAAAACAGTTGAATATGTAAATAGTGATTTATCACAAGATCGTTATTTTACAGTTGTTCCTGCAAGAGGTGGAGGCAATGCTTCGTTAACGATTGAAGCGAATATGGTTTCTTATATGTTGGCACAAAAATTAAAAGGTAATAGTGTGTCATTGTTTGTGCCAGATATGCTGACAGCTGAATTACATCAAGCTCTATTAAATGATTCTGCTATTTCTGAAACAATTTCTTTATTAAAAAAGACAAATTGTTTGATTTATAGTATTGGAAATGCCAAAATAATGGCAGGTAGACGTGGCGTATCCAAACAGGATATTGAACGTATATTAACAAAAGGTGCCGTTGGTGAAGCGCTAGGTGTTTTCTTTGATGAAAAAGGACGCATCGTGCACCGGTTGGCAAGAATTGGATTAGTCTTAGAAGATTTACATCACTTGCCGAATGAAATTTTAGTCGTGGTAGGTAGTCAAAAAGCAAAAGCATTGAATGCCTATATGACACTCGCCCCAAAAAATACCATTTTAGTATTAGATGAGGCATTAGCAAATATGGTTTTGAAAGAGGAAACTCTTTAAAAAATAAAAACATCCTTAGGAGGAAAAGAATATGACAGTTAAAGTTGGTATCAATGGATTCGGACGTATCGGACGTTTAGCATTCCGCCGTATCCAAGAAGTAGAAGGAATTGAAGTGGTTGCAATCAACGACTTAACAGATGCTAAAACATTAGCACATTTGTTAAAATATGATTCAACACAAGGTCGTTTCAATGCCGAAGTAGAAGTATTAGATGGAGCATTCCGTGTAAATGGTAAAGAGGTTAAAGTTTTAGCAAACCGCAACCCTGAAGAATTACCATGGGGTGAATTAGGTGTTGACATCGTGTTAGAATGTACTGGTTTCTTCACATCTAAAGCAAAAGCTGAATTACACTTACAAGCAGGTGCAAAACGTGTTGTTATTTCTGCTCCTGGTGGTAATGATGTACCAACAGTTGTATTCAACGTTAACCATGACATTTTAACAGGTGAAGAAACAGTTATTTCTGGTGCTTCATGTACAACTAACTGTTTAGCGCCAATGGCTAAAGTGTTACAAGATAAATTTGGTGTTGTTGAAGGATTGATGACAACAATTCACGCTTATACAGGTGACCAAAACACATTAGATGCTCCACATGGTAAAGGCGACTTACGTCGTGCTCGTGCAGCAGCAGCAAACATTGTACCTAATACAACAGGTGCTGCTAAAGCAATCGGTTTAGTTATTCCAGAATTAAATGGTAAATTAGACGGTGCGGCTCAACGTGTTCCAGTGCCAACAGGATCATTAACAGAATTAGTAACAGTTTTAGAAAAAACTGTAACAGCTGAAGAAATCAACGCAGCGATGAAAGAATCAGCAAATGAATCTTATGGATACACAGAAGACCCAATCGTATCAACTGATATTGTTGGTATTACTTATGGTTCATTATTCGATGCAACACAAACTAAAGTTATGACAGTTGGTGACAAACAATTAGTAAAAACTGTTGCTTGGTATGACAACGAAATGTCTTATACAGCTCAATTAGTACGTACTTTAGAATACTTTGCAAACTTAGGTAAATAATAACGTCGCATGTCGCGATAGAGTATAGTGGAGAGGTGGCATGCTTCTCCGCTATTTTCATGTATAAAATAAAAGTCATTTTGACAAAATTTGGAGGATTTTATGGCAAAAACAATCGTATCAGATTTGCATGTAGCAGGTAAAAAAGTATTGGTTCGTGCAGACTTTAACGTTCCAATGAAAGACGGTGTTATCACAAATGATAACCGTATCGTTCAAGCATTACCAACCATTCAATATTTAATTGAAAAAGGTGCAAAAGTTATTCTATTTTCTCACTTAGGTAAAGTGAAGACAGAAGAAGACAAAGCAACAAAATCTTTACGTCCAGTAGCAACACGCTTATCAGAATTATTAAATAAAGATGTTACATTTGTTCCTGAAACAAGAGGAGAAGTTTTAGAAAATGCCATCAATGCTTTACAAGACGGAGAAGTTTTAGTATTTGAAAATACTCGTTTTGAAGATATTGACGGTAAAAAAGAATCTAAAAATGATTCTGAGTTAGGTCAATACTGGGCAAGTTTAGGTGACGTATTTGTTAACGATGCTTTTGGTACAGCACATCGTTCACATGCATCAAACGTTGGTATTTCAACACACTTGAAAACAGCAGCAGGTTTCTTAATGGAAAAAGAAATCAAATTTATTGGAGGTGCGGTAGATACACCAGAGCGTCCATTTGTGGCAATTTTAGGTGGTGCAAAAGTATCTGATAAAATTGGTGTTATTGAAAACTTGTTAGATAAAGCAGATAAAGTGCTTATCGGTGGCGGTATGGCTTATACATTCTTCAAAGCACAAGGTAGAGAAATTGGTAAATCTTTATTAGAAGAAGATCGTATTGAATTGGCAAAATCTATTTTAGAAAAAGCAGGTGACAAATTAGTGTTACCAGTTGACACAACAGTTGCACCAGACTTTAGCAATGATGCACCAGCAACCATTGTTGCATCTACTGAAATTCCAGCAGATCAAGAAGGGTTAGATATTGGACCGAAAACAGTTGAATTATTCGCTTCTTATTTAAAAGATGCAAAAACAGTTGTATGGAATGGACCTATGGGTGTATTCGAGTTCCCTAATTTTGCTAAAGGAACAGTTGGTGTGTGTCAAGCTATTGCTGAATTAGACAATGCAACAACCATTATTGGTGGAGGAGATTCAGCAGCTGCAGCTATTCAATTAGGTTTTGCTGATAAATTCACTCATATTTCAACAGGTGGCGGTGCCTCTCTTGAATACTTAGAAGGTAAGGAATTACCAGGTGTTGCTGCAATTACAGAGAAAAAATCAAGCTGTGGTTGTGGTAAAAAGAAAGCATAATAAAGGAGAAAAAACAGATGCGTAAACCAATTATTGCAGGAAACTGGAAAATGAACAAAACAGTGGATGAAGCAGTTCGTTTTGTTGAAGCTGTAAAAGATAAATTGCCTTCATCAGACATCGTTGAGTCTATTGTTGGTGCACCAGCTTTATTATTAAATGGTGTGAAATTCTTTAGTGCAGACAGTCCATTAAAAGTAGCAGCTCAAAACTGTTTTTGGAAAGACGAAGGTGCGTATACAGGCGAAACAAGTCCAAAGGCATTGTCAGCAATGGGCGTCGACTATGTCATTATTGGGCATTCTGAACGTCGTGAATATTTCCATGAAACAGATGAAGAAATTAACTTAAAAGCACATGCTATTTTTAATAATGGTATGGTACCAATTATTTGCTGTGGTGAAACATTAGAACAATATGAAGCAAACCAAGCTGAAGAAGTTGTATCTCGTCAAGTAAGTGCAGCTTTAAATGGTTTAACACAAGAACAAGTAAAACAAACAGTGATTGCTTATGAACCAATTTGGGCAATTGGAACTGGTAAATCTGCCACACAAGATGATGCACAAAAAATGTGTAAAGCTGTTCGTTCTGTTGTTGAAAAATTATTTGGTCAAGATGCAGCAGAAGCTGTTCGTGTCCAATATGGTGGTTCTGTAAAACCTGAAAATATTGCAGAATACATGGCATGTCCAGATGTTGACGGTGCATTAGTTGGTGGAGCATCGTTAGTTCCTGAATCATTTTTAGCGTTATTAGAAGGAGTAAAATAATGACAAAATCTCCAGTAGCTTTAATTATTTTAGATGGTTTTGCAAACCGTGAAGAAGAATTTGGAAATGCTGTAAAAGCAGCACATAAACCTAATTTTGATCGTTACTACGTTCAATTTCCACATAATCAATTAGCTGCAAGTGGAGAAGATGTAGGTTTACCTGACGGACAAATGGGAAATTCTGAAGTAGGACATTTGAATATTGGTGCAGGACGTATTGTTTATCAGTCTTTAACACGTATCAATATTTCAATTCGTGAAGGTGCTTTTTACGATATTCCTGAACTCGTAAAAGCTGTTAAAACGGCAAAAGAAAAAGGAACAGCATTACATTTAATGGGATTAGTGTCAGATGGTGGTGTGCATTCTCATTATGAACATTTATTTGCATTATTACGTTTAGCTAAACAGTACGAATTAGAAAAAGTATATGTTCATGGATTTTTAGACGGTCGTGATGTAGCTCCTTCTTCAGCATTAGATTTTGTAAAACATACACAAACCGTTTTTGAAGAAGTTGGTGTTGGACAATTCGCAACGATTTCTGGACGTTATTACGCAATGGATCGTGATAAACGTTGGGAACGTGTTGAATTGGCATACGATGCTATGGTTCGTGGAAAAGGTCCTAAATTTTCAAGTGCTGTTGAAGGTATTGAAGCTTCTTATCATTCAGAAGTATACGATGAATTTGTTGTTCCATTTGTCGTTGTAGATAAAGAAGATAAAGCTGTTGCAACAATCCAATCAGAAGATTCAGTGATTTTCTTTAACTTTAGACCAGATAGAGCTATTCAATTAGGAACAGCTTTAACAAATCCTACATTTAATGGATTTGATAGAGGGGATAATGCTCCAACACGTTTAAACTTTGTAACATTTACACTTTATAGTGATGATGTTCTAGCAGAGATTGCATTCAAAAAAGAAGATTTAAAAAATACAATCGGTGAAGTATTGTCTAATGCAGGAAAAAGACAATTACGTATTGCTGAAACAGAGAAATATCCACACGTTACATTCTTTATGAGTGGTGGACGTCACGAGGAGTTTGAGGGAGAAAGTCGTATTTTGATTCCTTCTCCAAAGGTTGCGACGTATGACTTGAAACCAGAAATGAGTGCCTATGAAGTGAAAGATGCATTAGTTGAAGCAATCAACAAAGATGAATTAGATGCGATTATTTTAAACTTTGCGAATCCAGATATGGTTGGGCATTCAGGTATGTTAGAACCAACAGTCAAAGCCATTGAAGCAGTAGATGAGTGCTTAGGTGAAGTGGTTGATTTGATTTTATCTAAAGGTGGTTATGCGATTATTACAGCAGACCATGGAAACTCTGATGAAGTATTAACATTAGATGGAAAACCAATGACAGCACATACGACAAATCCTGTTCCTGTTATTGTGACAAAACAAGGTGTAACATTACGTGACGGTGGTCGTTTAGCCGATTTAGCGCCAACAATGTTAGACTTATTAAACATTGAAAAACCTGTGGAAATGACAGGTGAAAGTTTAATTAAAAAATAATCACTTAGATAGATATTAGTTGCATAATAAAACTAAATTCAATACAATAAGCATGTAAATAAAATGAAAAATTTACAATATAAAGGAGATATAAAAATGCCATTTATTACAGATATTTTAGCAAGAGAAGTGTTAGATTCACGTGGTAACCCAACAGTAGAGGTTGAAGTGTACACAGAAAGTGGAGCATTTGGTCGTGGTATGGTTCCGTCTGGAGCATCAACAGGTGAATACGAAGCTATTGAATTACGTGACGGAGATAAATCTCGTTACTTAGGTAAAGGTGTTCAAAAAGCTGTTGATAATGTAAACAATGTCATTGCTGAAGCTTTATTAGGTTTCGACGTTCGTGATCAATTAGCTATTGATAAAACAATGATTGAATTAGACGGCACACCAAACAAAGAAAAATTAGGTGCTAACGCTATTTTAGGTGTATCTATTGCTGTTGCTCGTGCAGCTGCTGATTACTTAGATGTACCATTATACCAATACTTAGGCGGATTCAATGCAAAAGTATTGCCAACACCAATGATGAACATTGTAAATGGTGGTTCTCACTCAGATGCACCAATCGCTTTCCAAGAATTTATGATTTTACCAGTAGGGGCTCCATCATTTAAAGAAGGATTACGCTGGGGAGCAGAAATTTTCCATAACTTAGCTAAAATCTTAAAATCTCGTGGTTTAGTAACAGCTGTTGGTGATGAAGGTGGTTTCGCTCCTAAATTTGAAGGAACAGAAGATGCTGTTGAAACAATTTTAGAAGCAATTAAAGCTGTTGGTTTAGAACCGGGTAAAGATGTATTCTTAGGATTTGACTGTGCATCATCTGAATTCTATGAAAATGGTGTTTATGATTATTCTAAATTTGAAGGTTCAACAGGTGCAAAACGTACTTCTGAACAACAAGTTGACTACTTAGAAGAATTAGTAAACAAATACCCAATTATCACAATCGAAGACGGTATGGATGAAAACGACTGGGACGGTTGGAAATTATTAACAGAACGTTTAGGCAAACGTGTTCAATTAGTTGGGGATGATTTATTCGTAACAAATACGAAAAAATTATCTGAAGGTATCGAAAAAGGTATTGCTAACTCTATCTTAATCAAAGTAAATCAAATTGGTTCATTAACAGAAACATTTGAAGCAATTGAAATGGCTAAAAAAGCTGGCTATACAGCTGTTATCTCACATCGTTCAGGTGAAACTGAAGATTCAACAATCGCAGACATCTCAGTTGCTGTAAATGCAGGACAAATTAAAACAGGTTCATTAAGCCGTACAGACCGTATTGCAAAATACAACCAATTATTACGTATTGAAGATCAATTAGGCGATTTAGCTGTTTATGAAGGTCTAAAAGCATTTTATAATTTAAAAAAATAGTATTTGAAAAACAGGGTTGATGTTATCAATCCTATTTTTTGGTTTTATAATATTTAGAGTTGGCAGTGAATGGCATTAATCATTCACTGCCTTTTTTATATTCTTTTTCTGTCACTGGGAATGATATTGTATGATGAAAATAAGCAATCTATTTAATTACTTTAATATGATTGTTGATAGCTTCTGTGACGTCATTTGAATAACGTTAGATAATACCGTTTTAATAGGTTTTAACGGCACCGAATTTTTTAAAACTATTCTGGTAATATAGGTTAATATGATGATAACTTCCGTAACTCAACATCTCACTGTCTGTAATTATATCTAAACTTTTATATAAAATCATATATTAAAATGATAGTATATCAATGATTTATGCGTATATCAGATATGTTTTAAAGGATTAGTGGTAATGGTAGTTTGTGTAATTAACATATATTTCTGATTCTTTAATATTTAGTGTTGGTAGTGAATGATGATGGCTTTTACTATCTTAAAATGAGTAATTTCAACTGGCTTATTGATACCTTGATGAAACAGGATTTTTATAGTATCCGTTTATTTTCGTTTTTTATTCTTTTATCTTATTTTTACTTTGAGATAATAGTAAAAAAACAATAGGAGGACTAACTATGAAATACGGGTATATTCGTGTGTCGACAAAGGAACAAAACATTGATCGTCAGTTAACAGCTATGTACAAAGAAGGGATTGCAAAAAAACAGATTTATATTGATAAAATGTCAGGGAGAGATTTCAATCGAGTAGCTTACAAACGTATGATAAAACGTGTGAAAAAAGGAGATGAAATTGTGATTAAATCGATTGATCGTTTAGGAAGAAATTATGATGAGATTCTTGAACAGTGGCGCTATTTAGTGAGAGAAAAAGAGGTAGATATTCGGGTTATTGACTTAGAATTATTAA
>NZ_WNJY01000038.1:0-11391 GCF_010892355.1 Granulicatella sp. zg-ZJ
CGAATGGCTTCGTTCTCGCACATGGTAGAGAACGAGCGATGTATCGTGTACATCGTGGTAAGCCGTACAACTTAACGTCTGATACGAAAAAAGACTGTTGACACTCTTACTTTGTCAACAGTCTGAAAAGATATGTTGAGGTATATCAACATATCTTTTTTTGGAAATGTAACGGTATTTTGGCATTAGATGACAAGATACAGTATAATGTATAGAATAGGATAAAAGCTCCTCATGAGATAGTAAAAAGAAAGATAGTAGATAGAGGTTTCAGTGATGACAAATGGTATTTTTTTACAAGGTTCAAAACGTGCGATTATTTTGCAACATGCTTATACGGGTACACCAAATGATGTAAGGCTTTTGGGCACGGCACTTCATAAATTAGGATATACAGTCTATATGCCTTTATTATCTGGACATGGTACAAAAGATATGCGGGCTATTTTAAACAAAAATCCTAAAATGTGGAGAGAAGATACGAAAAAAGCTGTTCAATTTGTTTTGGATAAAGGGTGCGCACAAATTGCTATTTTTGGATTATCTCTTGGAGGAATGCTGGCTTTAGATATGTTAACGCAAAGTCATCCGTTTATTATAGGAGGAGGGTCTTTTAATTCTCCTGTTCCGTTGGATGACAGCTCGAAAGTCGAAGAACAGTTTATGGTTTATGCAAATCAATTTTATGATGAAACAGTTATTTCCGATAAGGAGGAATATTTGTCTGATTTAGTTGAAAAAATACCGGTGCAGTTGGAGCAAATTAAGATATTATCTGAAGAGATAGCACAGTATTTAAATCGTATTGATGTACCGGTGTATATTGCTCAAAGTGGAGCAGATGAATTGATTGATGCTCGTATTAGTGAACATATGGTTCGTCAAATAAGTTTTGCACCTGTTGAATTTGTATGGTTTGAAAAAGCAAAACATGTTATAACCATTGGTGAAAGTCGTGTGGCATTTCAAAATAGTGTGATTGATTTTATTGAGAAATTAGATTGGGAGGTGATATAGGTGAAAGAAAAAATTTTATCTCTTTTAGAAGAAAAAGCAATGACTGTTAAAGAAATATCAGAAGTATTGCACCAAACAAGTGCTTTAGATTTTAAAGCATTGGTAAAGCAATTATCTGAATTAGAGAGAAAAGGTCATTTAATATTTTTAGATAGCGGTAAATTGAGTTTACCTTTTAAGCATAAAACATTAACGGGTGTTTATCGTGCAAATGAAAGAGGCTATGGGTTTGTGAGTGTTGAGGGGATGATGGAAGATATTTATATTCCAAAAGGATACCAACAGACTGCACTTTCTGGAGATAGGGTTGTTATTGAGATTATTAAAGAAGCCGATATGTTGGAGAAAAAAGGTATGGAGGGGAAAGTTCTTTCTATTGAGCAACGTCAGTTGACAAGAGTTGTGGGAGAATATGTACGTTACTCAAACCACTTAGCAGAAAAATATGGCTATACGGGATATGTTTTACCAACTGAAAAAACTTTATCAGATATGACATGTTTTATTTTACCGACAGGGTTAGATGCGGTTGATGGAACAATTTGCGTAGTTGACATTACACAATATCCAACATTGGACAATCCTAAAAGTTTAGAGGGAGTTATCGTAAAAGAAATTGGATTTAAAGATGCTCCGGGTGTTGATATTTTAACGATTTTGCATCAACATGGTATTCCTACAACATTTCCAGAGGATGTGTTAGAACAAGCAGAGCGTATTGCATTAACATTGAGTGAAGATGATTTAAAAGGAAGAAGAGATTTAAGACAAGAAACGATTATTACGATTGATGGAGCAGACGCAAAAGATTTAGACGATGCTATTTCTTTAAAAATATTAGAAAATGGGCATTTTCAATTAGGCGTGCATATTGCAGATGTATCGCACTATGTTACAGAAAATAGTCCTCTTGATTTGGAAGCTTATGATAGAGGAACGAGTGTGTATTTGACCGATAGAGTGGTGCCGATGTTACCACAACGTTTATCAAATGGTATTTGTTCATTACATCCTGATGAAGACCGCTTAACGATGTCTTGCGTGATGGAAATAGATATGTCTGGTCGCATGCATCATTACGAGATTTTTCCTAGTGTCATTTGTTCTAAAAAGCGAATGGTTTATGATACAGTAAATGCAGCGATTGTCGAAGGGAACAAAAAAGCAAGAGAAGAATATGCTCCTTTTTTACCGATGTTAGAGCAAATGCGTGAGGTACATTATGCCTTGTACCATTTACGTAGACGTAGAGGTGCGATAGACTTTGATACGAAAGAAGCAAAAATTTATGTTGATGACAATGGAGCACCAACCGATATTGTACTTAGAACGAGAGGATTAGCCGAGCGAATGATAGAATCGTTTATGCTTGTAGCAAATGAAACGGTTGCGAAGCACTATATGGATAAAAAATATCCGTTTATTTATCGTGTCCATGAGCAGCCAGCAGAGGAAAAAATGCAACGATTCATGGAATTTTTATCTGCTTTTGGTGTAACGATAAAAGGTACAAGTGAAACCGTGGATGCTAAAGCGTTGCAAAAAGTATTATCGGATATTGAAGATGAACCTTATGAAGCTGTTGTATCTACGGTATTATTACGTAGTATGAAGCAAGCAAAATATGATGCAGCACCATTAGGGCATTTTGGTTTATCCACAGATGAATATACACATTTTACTTCTCCAATTAGACGTTATCCAGATTTAATTGTGCATCGTTTTATAAAAAAATACGAAAAAGAAAAACCGCTAAAAAGTGATTATGATATGCTAGAGCAACGATTAGAAGATATAGCACATCAAAGTTCTTTAATGGAAAGAAGAGCTGTTGAAGCAGAGCGAGATACGAATGCATTGAAAAAAGCAGAATATATGCTCGATAAAATAGGACAGGAATTTGGTGGCGTTGTTAGTTCGGTAACACGATTTGGTATGTTTGTTGAATTGGAAAATACGGTTGAAGGACTTATTCATGTGTCTAAAATGAGTGATGACCATTATGAATTTATTGAAAATCATTTGTTGTTGGTTGGCACAAGAACGGGTAAAACGTACCAAATAGGACAGCAAGTAACGGTAAAAGTAACAAAAGTTGATATGGATACACATGATATTGATTTTGAAGTCGTTTTATCGGAAAAAGAGAAAAAAACAGCGAAAAGAATGACAAGAGCTAAAAAACAAAAAGGAAAGCAACAAACAAAAAAATTTGTAAAGAAAAAACGTAAGTAGGTGAGTGTGTGCCAAAAGGTGAAGGAAAAGTAGTTGCAACAAATCGTAAAGCAACGCATGATTATCATATTGAAGATACATTAGAAGCAGGAATGGTTCTAACTGGAACGGAAATAAAATCTATTCGTAATGGACGTATCAATTTAAAAGATGGTTTTGCAAGAGTGCAAAAAGGAGAGGTATTCTTACATAATGTGCATATTAGTCCATTTGAACAGGGGAATATTTTTAATCATGAGCCATTACGAACAAGAAAATTATTATTGCATAAGCAACAAATTAAACGATTGGAAAAAGATGTCAAAACAATTGGGTATACATTGGTCCCATTAAAAGTTTATTTAAAAGATGGTTATGCCAAATGTTTAATCGGATTAGCAAAAGGGAAGAAAAATTATGATAAGCGTGAATCGTTAAAACAAAAAGATATAAAACGTGAAACAGATCGAATGATGAAAGTGAGGTAGTAGATGTCAGTAACATTTTATTTTATGCGTCATGCAGAAACGTATTTAAACAAATATGAACGAATGCAAGGGTGGGCAAATGCTCCATTAACAGAAAAAGGGATTTTAGATTGTATAGCAAGTGGAAAAGGATTAGCAATGACATCATTTGATGCAGTGTATACGAGTGATTTGCAACGAACAAAGGATACAGCAAAGTTGATAATGGCTCAAAATAAGGTGTCTAAGCCTATGCCTTTTATTGAAAAATCAGAATTTAGAGAAGTATTTTTTGGTAGTTTTGAAGGACTATATGCACCAGAAGTGTGGCAGTCATTACGTCATTATGCAAAAAAAGAATACGATATTGACGTTTTAACAAGAGAAAATCAACTTAATTTTTTGCACGAAATGGATAGTACAAAAGATGCGGAAGATTATATGACATTTTGGTTGAGAATTGAAAAGGGACTGTATGATTTATTAGAAAAACATAAAGAAACAAATGATACTATTTTAGTTGTTAGCCATGGTTTTGCATTGAATGTGATGATGCAAGGTATTATTCCAGACTATACCTATTCAAGTCCGCTACTGAATGCGAGTGTAAGCAAAATTATTTATGAAAATGGACAATTTCATTTAGAGTATGTGAATAGTATTGACCATTTTGTTTATTAAATAATTAGAGAAGATAAAAAATGAAAATGATAATTATTTTCAGAAAAAAGTTGATTTAACAGCTATGAAACGCTTGCACAAAAAAGAAGCGAATGCTATACTATAAAAGTAAATAACGAAAGGCAGGGATAACTATGGATAAAGAAACAGTAACAATTTATGATGTAGCAAGAGAAGCAGATGTTTCAATGGCTACGGTCTCTCGTGTTGTCAATGGTAATCCAAATGTGAAAGCAGCAACTAGAAAAAAAGTATTGGAAGTTATTGACAGATTAGATTATAGACCAAATGCTGTTGCTCGAGGTTTAGCAAGTAAACGTACGACAACAGTAGGGGTTATTATTCCAGACATAACAAATTTATATTTTTCTGCTTTAGCAAGAGGAATTGATGATATTGCTGCAATGTATAAATATAATATTATTTTAGCTAACTCAGATCAAAGTCATGTAAAAGAAATGCAAGTATTAAATGCGTTATTAGCGAAACAAGTTGATGGTATTATTTACATGGGCTATGATTTAAATGATGATTTACGTTCAGAAATTATGCGTTCAAAAACCCCTGTTGTGATTGCCGGTTCAGTAGATCCACTAAATCAAATTAGTAGTGTTAATATTGATACAGTTGAAGCAGTTAAAGAAGCTGTGTTGAAATTGATTGATAATGGAAATAAACGTGTGGCATTTGTGAGTGGTCCACATATTGAACCAATTAATGGTGTGTATCGTCTAAGAGGGTATAAACAAGCTTTAGAAGAAAAGGGATTACCTTACGATGATACATTAGTTGTGGAATCAGAATACTCTTACAAAGAGGGTGAAAAAATCATTTCTCATTTACAAGCAAGTGGTGCAACTGCTGCTATCGTTGGGGATGATGAAATTGCGGTAGGTATTTTAAATGCTGCTTTAGCAAGAGGTATTAAAGTACCAGAAGAATTAGAAATTATTACAAGTAATAATTCTAAATTGGTACGAATTGTACGTCCTGAATTAAGTACAATTATGCCACCATTATATGATATTGGTGCTGTATCTATGCGTCTATTAACAAAAATTATGAGTAAAGAAACCGTAGAAGATAATGCGATTGTTTTACCATACAAAATGAGATATAGAGGCACAACAAAATAAGAAATAAAAAAGATCTATCTTCGGGGTAAGGTGTAATTCCTAACCGGCGGTAAAGTCCGCGAGCGCAAGCAGAACTAGTGAAATTCTAGTACCGACAGTTAAAGTCTGGATGGGAGAAGAAAAATATTATTTTTATGAAGATGGATCCTTCTAGGAGGATTACAATGAAAGTAAGAAAATTAACAACGTTGGCAGTTTTGATTGCTGTGACAATTATTTTATCAAAAATTGAGATACCTATTATACCGTATGCAACATTTTTGAAACTAGATTTTAGTGATACTGTTGTCTTTATTGCGGGATTATTGTATGGGTATTCTGGATTATTAACAGTAGCTATTGGAAAGGGCTTATTATTGTTATTAACAGGCTCAGATATGATTGGTGCTGTTGCCAGTATTTGTGCGACAATCATATATGTAGGAATATTCTATATTCTTTACAAAAAAAATAAACATATTTTATTGCCAAGTATATGTAGTACATTGACATTAGCGATATGTTTATCAGCGTTAAATTATGTGGTGTTTATCCCTTTATATGAAACTGTATTTCACATGGAATTGGGTAATACATTGATGTTAGTATTAACAGCAGTACTTCCTTTTAATTTGATTAAAGGAATTGCTTTATCAATCGTGAATAGTATACTGGTAAAAAACAGTAAACGATTTATGATGTAGTATATTATTTATCAAAACGTTTAATAGCACCAGTAGGACAGTTGATATAAGCGTCTTTAAACGAAAACATGAGTGATTCGGGTATGTGAGTCTGTCTATCGTACAGACTATGCGCAATTCCTTCGTCATCATAATAAAAAAGTTTTGGTGCTTTTAGTTGGCATAAGCCGCATGCGATACAGTCTTCTTGACAAACATCGTAAAACATAAGGTAAACTCCTTTACTTTATCATGGATTTATCATACTATAAAAATAAAGATATGTATATAATTTGGAGGAATAGACAGTGGAACATAATGAAGAATTTGAACCGTTAGAAACAGTAGAACAAGAAACGTTAGAACAATTAGAAGATGATACAGCAACTAGAGTAGATGAACCTTGGTCACATCGCTTTGAGAAAAAAGAAAGACCTACAACACGAAGTGCAAAAAATCATGCTGACCCAGAAGCTTCTTTATACACAAAAATTATTTTTGTTGTTTTAGCTATTTTAATTGTTGTTGTTCTTGGTTGGATTGGTTTAAAAACATTAGGTATTGGGAAACCTGCTGGAGAAGTGACGACATCTCCAACACGTGTATCTAAATTAACAATTCAAACAACAACGACAGAAACAACTAAAAAATCTGATGAATCGGCAACAACGACCACAACAGCTGATAATAAAACAACAACGACTACAACAACTGCAACAGAACGTAAAGAAACAACTAAAGCAAATAATAGAGGAAATAGAAGTACAACGACATATTCTGTAAAATCAGGCGATACATTGTATAGCTTGGCAAGAAGATTTGGTATGACAGTTGATGAAATCATGTCTTTAAACGGTTTATCATCTGATAGATTGAGTATTGGACAAAAATTATCTGTTTACGAAAACTAACGATAAAGCGATAGTTACTTAGTAACTATCGCATTTTTATGGAGAATGAACATGTCAAAAAAAATATGTGTGGCTATTGACGGTCCAGCATCTTCTGGAAAGAGTACGGTAGCTAAAAAAATTGCAGAAAAATTTAATTATATTTATTTAGATACAGGAGCAATGTATCGCTGTATTACTTTATCTGTATTGTCTAATGATATTGATATGCAAGATGAACAAGCGGTATCGGCACATTGTCAGCAACAAGATATCCGTTTTAGTAAAAATATAGATAATCAACAAATTGTTTTATTAAATGGAAAAGACGTTACATCGGCTATCCGTCAGCCAAATGTGGCGGAAAATGTGTCTTTAGTTGCTTCTTATGAAGGTGTACGTACGGATTTGGTTGCTAGACAAAAATCGTATATTGCACAAGGCGGCATTGTTATGGACGGTAGAGATATTGGAACTGTTGTTATGCCTGAAGCAGAGTTGAAAATTTTTATGGTTGCTAGTGTAGAAGAGCGTGCACGTCGTCGTCATGAAGAAAATAAGCAACGCGGTATCCATTCTTCTTTGGGGGAATTATGTCAACAAATTGAAAAAAGAGATAAACTTGATGAATCAAGAGTCATTGGTCCATTGAAAAAAGCAGAGGATGCGATTGAGATTGATACGACATCATTAACGATTGATGAAGTTATTCAACAAATTTCTGAATATATTGAAATGATACTAAATTGAGTCCCCCATAAACGTATATTACCCCTTAAATTCAAGAAAAACCTTTTAAAATATAGACTGTCTTAATAAAAAGTGGTATAATGTTCGTAAATATTGTTCTTTTTTAAGAACGTTTGAGCAGTGCTCGATTATAGGAGGTTTATATTCATGTCAGAATTTTTAAATGCCATGGAAGAAGCATTAAATAATGTTTTAGATGTTAAGGTTGGCGATTTAGTACAAGGTGAAGTGTTGACACTTCAAGACAACAAGCAAGTGATTGTTGGTATTTTAGGTGCAGGGGTTGAAGGTGTTATTCCTGCGAAAGAATTATCAACTGAACCAATTGATAGATTGGAAGAAGTTGTAAAAGTTGGAGACGTATTAGATTTAGTTGTTATTTCAACAATTAAAGATAAAGAAAACGGTAGCTATTTACTATCAAAACGTCGTGTTGATGCTAGAAAAATTTGGTCAGAAATTCAAGAAAAATTTGAAAATAATGAATTAGTTGAAGGGACTGTGAAAAACACTGTAAAAGGTGGTTTAACGGTAGATTTAGGTGTTCGTGGCTTCGTACCAGCTTCTTTAGTGTCTGAATTCTTTATGAAAGACTTATCTCAATTTAAAGGGCAAACATTAACATTTAAAATTGTTGAATGTGAACCAAGCGAGAATAAATTGATTTTATCTCGTAAAGAGGTTGTTTTAGCAGAAAAAGCAGAAAAAAGGGCTAAAGCTTTAGAAACATTAGAAGTTGGAAGTGTTGTAGAAGGGACAGTATCTCGTTTAGCCAAATTTGGTGCGTTTATTGATTTGGGTGGCGTAGATGGTTTAGTACATATTTCTGAAATAGCACACGGTCATATTAGAAAACCATCTGATGCATTAACAGTCGGTGAAACAGTAAAAGTAAAAATTTTAGATATTACTGAAGAAGGACGTGTTTCATTATCTATTAAAGAAACAGTACCTAGTCCATGGGATATTGCTTTAGAAACATTTAAACAAGGCGATGTTGTAAAAGGAATTGTGAAACGCTTAGTTGACTTCGGTGCGTTTGTAGAGTTACTTCCTGGTATTGAAGGATTAGTTCATATCTCACAAATTTCACATGAACATATTGCTGTACCACATGAAGTGTTACAAGTTGGCCAAGAAATCGATGTGAAAATTAGAGAAATTCAAGAAGATGAAAAACGTATTTCTTTAAACATTAAAGATTTAATTGAAAAACCAGTAAAAGAAAAAGAAGTCCTAGAAGAAGTTGTTGAAGAAGAAGTACCATATGATGTGACTGCAGATAACACAACAGTAACATTAGGTGATGTATTAGGAGAACAATTAGCGTCTTTAGAAAACGAATAATATGAGCGAAAAGATGGGAGAACATCTCTCATCTTTTTGTTTGAATGAGTGAAAATATACCATTATAATAACAAAGAAAAACAAAAGAGGTGAGAGAATGAAAATACCGACGATTGCGATAGTAGGTAGACCAAATGTTGGGAAGTCAACCATTTTTAATCGCTTAGTGGGAGAAAGAATTTCAATTGTTGAAGATATTTCTGGTGTGACAAGAGATAGAATTTATGCAAGAGGAACATGGCTAGATAAGCCATTTAATGTCATTGATACGGGTGGTATTGAATTGAGTGAAGAGCCATTTATGTCACAAATTAAACATCAAGCAGAAATTGCGATTGATGAAGCAGATGTGATTATTTGTTTAACGAGTGTACGTGAAGGTGTGACTGAAGCAGATGAATATGTTGCACGTATTTTACATCGCTCTCATAAACCGATTATTTTGGCGGTTAATAAAGCAGATAATCCAGAACAAAGAAATGAAGTATATGAATTTTATAGTCTAGGATTAGGCGATCCATTTCCAATTTCTGGAAGTCATGGATTAGGATTGGGAGATTTATTAGAGGAAGTCTTTAAAAAAGTCCCAGTTGACGATACAGATAAGGACGAAGAGAACAAAATTCGTTTTAGTTTTATTGGACGACCAAATGTTGGTAAATCATCATTAGTAAATGCTATTTTAGGAGAAGAACGAGTAATTGTATCGAATGTCGCTGGAACAACAAGAGATGCGATTGATACAGAGTTTACAGATGAAGATGGCGATATATTCCAAATGATTGATACAGCCGGTATACGAAAACGTGGTAAAATCTATGAAACAACAGAAAAATATAGTGTTTTACGTGCGATGCGTGCCATTGATCGTTCTGATGTCGTGCTAATGGTTTTAAATGCAGAAGAAGGTATTCAAGAACAAGATAAAAAGGTTGCCGGTTATGCCCATGAAGCAGGAAAAGGTGTCATTATTGTTGTGAACAAGTGGGATGCCATTGAAAAAGATAATCATACAATGAAAAAATTTGAAGAAGAAATCAGAGGACATTTTTTATACTTGTCTTATGCACCTATTGTATTTGTGTCTGCAAAAACCAAACAACGTTTGCATACTTTACCAGCATTGATAAAACACGTTAATGAAAATCAATCATTACGCATTTCTTCATCATTATTGAATGATGTTTTATTAGATGCAGTGGCAACAAATCCAACACCAACAGATAAAGGTAAACGATTAAAAATTTATTATTTAACACAAGTAGCAGTAAAACCACCAACTTTTGTTGTTTTTGTAAATGACAAAGAATTGATGCATTTTTCTTACGAACGTTTCTTAGAAAATCAATTAAGACAAACATTTGAGTTTGAAGGAACACCTATTCGTTTAATTACACGAGAACGTACATAAAACGCCATATTTTTACAAAAATATATGTAAAAAATTATAAAAATATTTGCATAAATCATAGCGGTGTGTTATTCTTTTTAAAGAGTATTTTGAATAATTTGTATTCAAAATGTATCTAGTTGATTTCGTTAGAAATCATATACGGAGGTGAAAACATGGCAAATAAAGCAGAATTAGTAGAACGCGTTGCAAATGAAACTGGTTTTACAAAAAAAGATGTAGCTATTACAGTTGATGCATTATTCGAATCAATCCAAGAAATTTTAGCTGCTGGTCAAAAAGTACAAATCATCGGCTTTGGTAACTTTGAAGTTCGTGAACGTGCTGCTCGTAAAGGACGTAACCCACAAACAGGTGAAGAAATCGAAATTAAAGCAAGCAAAGTACCAGGATTTAAAGCTGGTAAAGCATTAAAAGATGCTGTTAAATAATGAATAATATTCCCCTTAAAACTTGTTTACTAAGTTTTAAGGGGATTCGTTTTTTATAATATCAGGTCTAAGATAAGAAAACCCGTTGAAGTAATTAAAACTTCAACGGGTTTTATATCATTAGTTTAAATCTAAAAGAACAATTTGTTTTTTGGCGTTAAAAGAGAAAGAAGGAACAACTTCTAATTCAAAACTTCCAGAACCGTTTACACCAAAATGGGAAATTGCATTTTCAAAAATTCTACCTGAAGATATATTGGCTCTATAATAAATCGTGTTGGTGGGAATAATCCACCAACACGATTTTGTATATAAAAGTGGACAAAAAAAGAGAAATACCTGTATGATTAAATCACCACAATTAAACAAGGAGGTATTTCTCATG
>NZ_WNJY01000039.1:0-9529 GCF_010892355.1 Granulicatella sp. zg-ZJ
ATGATTCATCTAGAGATTGTTTTACGGATACACGTACGGGAGAAATTTATACCTACAGAAACATTGATAGACAAGGATATAAACAGTATCGTATAAGCGATAACAGTAATAAACGGATACTACGTCGAGCGATAGATGCTGATGTATACGATAGATGTCGTGAGCGTCGATTATCTACGTTTGGGAAAGCACTATATAAACGACGGAAAGAAACGATTGAGCGTAGCTTTGCAGACTCTAAACAAAATCATGGGTATCGGTTTGCACAATATAGAGGAGTAGCCAAGATGCAGCAGTACACTTGGTTATCTTGTGCTGCCCAAAATATGAAAAAAATGGCAATTCTACTCACGAGAGATAGCCATTTTTTACAATATAGTTCTTTATTTATCATTTTTAAATGCAAAATCCAACGTATTTTTCAAAACTGGAAAAATACGTTGGATTTTTTATCGCTATTGTCAACAGTCTGAGGAGAACTGACAGTTCATATTGTCAGTTCTCCTTTTTTATTATTGGTAATGACTAATGTCATTCACTACTGAAAAACTTCTAATTATAAAAATAGGTTGCAAAAATTTGTCTAGCCACTTGACCCGCATAACCTTCGTTACCTTCTAAATGTGGTACAACAACAGTTACTGTTATATCGGGATTATCACTCGGAGCATATCCAGAAAAAATAGAGTTGATTACTTCTGATTGTGCTTTGTCTTTAATATCTCCGTCATAAATGGCCTCTGCTGTTCCTGATTTACCTGCTACTGATATACCAAATCCAGCATAATTTGTATATTCTGTTCCTAAATATCCGTTTACAACACGGTATAGACCTTCTTTTATACGACTGAATTGAGAGGTTGTTAAATCAACCTTATTCATCAATGTTGGCGTCATATCTGTTTGAACTTGCCCAAAACCAGTTAAGCTATTGATGTCACGAATTTCTCGTACTAGTCTTGGTGCAAAACGCACTCCGTCATTGGCAACTGTCGTCATATATTGTGATACTTGTAGTGGAGAGTATAAATCATACTGACCAAAAGATAAGTAGACAGCCCCAACAAGTGGTGTTTGATATGGAGAATATCCCGTGCTGACATTTGGTAAATCAATACCAGTAGAGCCTCCTAAACCATACGCAGCATACTCTCTTCTCAATTTATAAATCGTATCGTCCATAATAGACAATGTATTCCCGGTGGAAAAATCTGGTTGTCCTCCAACTGCTAAGGCGATTTTTGCCATATACACGTTGGAAGAACGTTCTAATGCTGTAATATCATTTATCGCAACACTTCCCTCTTGATTGAAGAAAGAACGAATTGCATTTGAATTTTGAAAATGCAATGGAGAATCGATTAATACATTATTCTCTTCATCGATTACATTATATTTATACCCTATACCTACACTGGCTGCTTTGACAACAGATCCCATACCAAAATTTTTATTCATTGCACCTAAAATATCATCTTCAATTTTAGAGGTATCGTAAGTATCTTTTTCTTCATTATAAGCATATTTTTTACCATTGATTGATAAAATTTCTCCAGTATTAGTTTTTTGAACAACCGCATAAATAGAACTATTTAATCCTTTATGTTCAATATTTCTTGTTAAAAAATTCGTTAAAATGCCATCTACTCTTTTTTGTAATGCTGTATCTAATGACAAAACAAGATTTGAACCTGCTTTTCCTTCGTATGTTTCTGTCGAAGACATAACTTTATTATTCGTATCCAATGTAACAGACGTTACTTTTGGTGTTCCTCTTAAAACTGAGTCATATTGTTTCTCTAAAAAACTAGTTCCAACACGACTATTACTTGCATAACCTTGCGCCATCAATAAATTAGCTTCTTGTTGAGGTAACCCTGTTTTCTCAGTAGATACACTACCAAGAATTGCTTTCAAAAAATCTCCTTCAGGATAAATTCTTTCCCAATCAGAACCTATGGATATGCCTGTTAATTCGGTTAAATGCTCTGTTACATTAAAGATTTCTTCATTTGTAACCTCTCTATTTTTAATCGCTATCGTAGATAATGAACTAATACTGTTCATTCGTGTAAAAATAGCTGCAATTTGCTTATCCTTATCAGAGAACATAATATCCTCTGCTGTTATTTTTTCTAATTGCGTATTATATAAAGCTACCCCAGATAATTTTTTTTCACTGGTACTCAAACGACTATTCAATTCATCTTTATGCAAAACAGCCCAATAATCTTTCAAATCTCTCTCTTTTAATTCTTCTGTTGAAACAGAAATATAATCCGATAAACGTGTTGCAATTTTCACCATATCACTCGTATTAAGTGTATGTCTTGTATAGTTAATGGTCGTATGTGCCTTATTTCCAACCAATAAAACACCATTTCTATCAAAAATTTGTCCCCTTGCCATTTCCGTTTTTACGTGTATAGCTTTGGTATCTGTTAAAATAGTTGTGTATTTATCATGATTTGTTAATTGTAAAGACACTAATCTTACAATTAAGATAATAAATAAAATCACTATAACAGAAAACAATAGATTTAATCGCAATGGAATATGTGATTTCTTTACTTTTTTGTTCACTTATCGTCACCTTTTCATACTAACATAAAAACTATTATATCAGAAATTATACTTGTTTACATTCATTTATTGGCTATTTTTTCAATAATACGATAGAATGTATCCAATATATTAAATAAAAAAAGGAGATAAGCATGAGCTTCGATGGATTTTTTACCTATCACATAAATAACGATTTAAAAAAACAGCTTGAAAATGGACGTATCAATAAAATTTATCAACCTAGTCCGTACGAAATTGTATTATCGATGCGTGCAAATCGCCAAAACTATAAATTACTTTTAAGTATTCATCCAACACAAGCAAGATACCATTTAACACAAGAAACATTTTTCAATCCTGAAATAGCACCAAATTTTTGTATGTTACTAAGAAAACATTTAGAAGGTGCTTTTTTAAAAGATATTCAACAAGTTGGTATTGACCGTATCACAACCTTTATTTTTCAAAATAAAGATGATATTGGTGATGAGCATTTGCTCCACCTAACGATTGAACTAATGGGTAGACATAGTAATTTATTTTTAATCAATCCTTATACGAATAAAATTTTGGATTGTTTAAAACGTGTGTCACAAACAAAAAATTCATATCGTTTATTGGCAGCCAATCAACTATACACACTCCCACCGTATCAACACAAACAAAATATTATCACACTTTCAAAAAATGAATTGGAACATATTTGTAGCACGGTTGATGCAAATCCAAAATCTATTCAAGAAACATTCCAAGGATTAGGTCGAGATACTATTCAATGGGTCTTAGATACAATGGAGCACGAGCAATGCTCTTTGTCGGATAGTCTTTATCAATTAAAGAACGCTCCTACTTGTCCATCACTAACCTCCCATGGTTTTTCATGTATAGACACAACTGGTGAAAAAATAAATTCTCTACACGAATTATTAGATGTCTTTTATCAAGAAAAAGCAAAATTAGAACGTGTCCAACAATTAAGTGGAAATTTAATCTATAAACTACAACAAATTATCGATAAAAATCTAGATAAATTAAATAAACTGCATACAGAAAAAAATTCCGCTGAACATGCAGATACATTCCGTATCAAAGGTGAGATTTTAACAGCTTTTTCTTATGAAATACCAAAAGGACAAACCTCTGGAACTTTTTTAAATTTTTATGATGATAATAAACCGATGACTATCACACTAAAACCTGAATTAACACCGACACAAAATGCACAATATTACTTCAAAAAATATCAAAAATTAAAACAAGCAATTTCTCATCTTGATGAACAAATTGAACTAGCACAAAATGAAAATATGTATTTAGAAAGTGTTCTTGTACAAATTAAATTAGCAAATACAGAAGATTTGGTGGCGATTAAAGAAGAACTTATTTCAACAGGTTATTTGAAACAGCAAAACCGAATGAACCGAAAACAACAACACAAAAAACTAGCACCACTACAATTTTGTTCTAGTGACGGAATATCTATTTTAGTTGGACGGAATAATTTACAAAATGATACATTAACACTGAAACAAGCTAAAAAAACAGATATCTGGTTACATACAAAAGACATTCCGGGCTCCCATGTTATTATTCAACATGACTCTCCTAGTCAAGATACATTATTAGAAGCTGCACAAATTGCTGCGTACTATTCAAAATTTCAAGCATCATCAAATGTCCCAGTCGATTATGTTGCTGTCAAATATATAAAAAAACCGAATGGTGCAAAACCAGGATTTGTTATTTATGAAAATCAAAAAACATTATTTGTATCTCCGGATAAGTCTATTATTGAGCGTCTAAAAGTTGATTTTTAAAGGGTATTTCATTATAATGTATACGAAAGAATAGATTGGAGTTTATATATGTATAAGAAAAAAGAGAAAACAAAAATGGAAAAAATTACACAAATTGTTGTGTGGTTAATGCTCATTGCAACATTGGGATCTATCATTATCGGTAGTGGTATGTACGTTTATAATTTTTTAAATCACTAAAAACAAGCGAAGCAAATGGACATCTTCCATTTCTTCGCTTATTTTTTATTTAAAAATATTGCGAGTTGATGCTTCTATTCATCAACTCGCAAACTATCTATCTTTTTTTCTTTTTCGCTTTTTTATTTGCCTTTTTCATCATTTGTTTCATGGCAAGTTTCCCAAGTTTTCCTTTGACACCACCACCCATAAGATTTTCCAAACCTCCTAGATTACCTTTTGACATTTGGCTCATCATCTTACGTGATTCATTGAATTGTTTAATCATGCGATTAACTTCCATGATATTACGTCCTGATCCTTTGGCAATACGTTTGCGACGACTTTGCGTTAAACTATCTGGATTTTCACGTTCACTTGGTGTCATGGATAAGACAATGGCTTTCATATGTGCCATATCTTTTGGATCAATTTTTAACTGATCCATTCCAGGAATATTACTCATACCTGGAATCATTTTGATTAAATCTTCTAAAGGTCCCATATTGGATACTTGATCCATTTGAGCAATAAAATCATTAAAGTTAAATGTGTTCTCACGCATTTTTTCTGCCATTTTAGCAGCTTCTTTTTCATCAAATTCTTGTTTTGCACGTTCAATCAATGTCATTAAATCGCCCATACCAAGAATACGTGATGCCATTCGATCTGGATAGAATGGTTCTAAATTATCTAATTTTTCACCTTGTCCAGTAAATTTAATTGGTTTACCTGTCATTTGACGAATAGATAAGGCTGCCCCACCTCTGGTATCACCGTCAAGTTTTGTGATAATAACACCCGTAATATCTAAACGGTCATTAAATGCTTGTGCAACATTAACAGCATCTTGCCCTGTCATTGCATCGACAACAAGTAAAATTTCTGTTGGATTAGTCACAGCTTTAATTTGTTCTAATTCCAACATCAATTCTTCATTCACATGTAAACGACCTGCTGTATCAATAATGACTAAATCTCTACCATCTAAAATGGCTTTATCAATGGCCTGTTTTGCAATATCAACTGGACTAACTGTATCACCTAATGAAAAAACAGGTAGCTCTAATTGTTGACCAATTGTTTTTAATTGTTCAATCGCTGCAGGACGATAAATATCGCCGGCTACTAACATTGGGCGTTTGTGCTCTTGTTTTTTTAAATAATTCGCTAATTTACCAGCAGTTGTTGTTTTACCTGCCCCTTGTAGACCAACCATCATCACAACTGTCGGTGGTTTAACAGAAAACCGGAACGGTTCTTGCTCGCCTCCCATTAAGGCTGTTAATTCTTCATTAACAATATCAATGACTTGCTGAGCAGGAGACAATGCTTCTAGCACATTTGCTCCTAAAGCTCGTTCATTTACTTTTTTTACAAATTCTTTGACAACTTTAAAGTTAACGTCTGCTTCTAATAATGCTAAACGTACTTCACGCATCATTTCTTTTAAATCAGCTTCGGTAATTTTTCCTTTTCTACCTAGCTTTTTGACCGCTCCTTGTAAGCGTTCAGATAAACCTTCAAAAGCCATTATTTATCCTCTCCATTCCCTATTTCTTGAACAAGACGATGCAACACAGCGTCCTCTTGATAATGTGTACGAACATATTCTTGTAATACTTTTAGATGTTTTTCATTTACAGCATATTGTTCAATTAACCGCAGGACACTTTCATAATGTGCCAATATTTGCTCACTACGCTTAATATTATCATATACAGCTTGTCTACTAACATTTAGCTCCTCAGAAATTTCACTCAGCGATAAATCTTGTTCATAATATAATTCTAAATATTCTTTTTGTTTTGCTGTTAGGAGTCCTCCGTAAAAATCGTACAACATGCTCATATATGCTGTTTTTTCCATTTCCATCTTCTCACTCCTAACCTTTTATGCACATTTTTCATTATAGCATATTTTTTAAGGATGATGTATTATTTTCATTAAAAGTGCATTGGCTTTACAAAAGTAAAAACAACGCTTACAATAAAAGAAATAAAAAAGGAGTGTTGTTTATGAATGAAAATCGATCTTTATTATCTAATTCATTAATTCCCTTGCTAATATCGTATATTACGTCTGCAATAGCCTATTATAAATTACTAAAATTATCACAATATAAATCTCCACTACGTGCTTTTATACCTTTTTCAAGTGCCTATTTCTTAGGTTATTTGTCTTATAGTAAAAATATGCAACTACCTAAAGACGTGCTACATAAAGAAAAACATAAAAATGGTATAAAAAAATTTATTTGGTTTACGATTATTCCTTTGATATGTATTATTGGTATGGCTGTATTTATTGTATCCACTATTTTTCAATATCGTGATATAACAGATTATACCTCACTCTTCCTACAATTAGGTCCTATTTTCTTACTATTGATAATAGGTTTACTTTATTTTGGTATTTGGTACTTAATTGTTATGTATAAAATGTATGTTCACTTTACAACAACGAATACAAAAGCGATTTTATGGATCTTTTTTCAATTAGTAATAGCTGTTATTGCTTCAGAAATAAAAAATGAACTTATCAGTTATATCGTTTCGTGTGTATCTCTTACTATTTTTACTATTTTTGCTCTAACAAGAAAATTTTACAAATATTCAATTAGAGATAACGAAGAAAAGGAATAAACTGAAAATCAATAAAAGTCTTGACATCAACTTGTTGAACATGTTGATGTCAAGACTTTTTACTATGATAATATACTTCTAAATTGTTTACTTTTGAATAATTTTTTTAATGCCATTTTTTCTCTAATAATGCTGATAGTTTTGTTAGTAATGTAATTAAAATAATATAAGTAGCAGCTACAACAACCCATGTATTTCCTGACGCATACGTTCTAGCAATAATAAGTCTTCCTGTTTGTGTTAATTCTACTAATCCAATAGCTGATAAGATAGAAGTGTCTTTTAATGTCATCACAAATTGGTTAATAAATGGTGGAATCATGACTTTTAACGCTTGAGGTAAAATAACTTTTCGCATTGTTGTATGATATGGTAATCCTAAACTACTAGAAGCCTCGAATTGTCCTTTATCTACAGCGTTGATACCTGCTCTAAATAATTCACCTATATAGGCAGCTGCATTTAATCCTAATGTTATCAAACTTGGTAAAAATGCATCTGTATATTTGAAATTAAAAAATTGTGGTATAGCAAAATAAACGAAAAAGGCTAAAACCAAGAGTGGTGTACCACGCATAATATCAATATAAACTTGATAGAAAAACATCAATACTTTATTATGAGAAACACTGAACAATCCTAAAATCATACCTAATATTAGTGCAATAACAATAGATATAAATGTTAATAAAAGTGTTTGGCAAAGTCCACTAAAAATTTGACTACCATTTGTACGTAAAATACCGATGATAGACGTATCTTCTACTGTAGTTTGTGTATTTTGTGTCGTTACAGCTAATGATGAACCACCTAAATATTTGTTCACGATAGTCGCATACTCGCCACTTTCTTTTAATTGTTTTAATCCGGCATTAAATTTTTCAACCAAAGACTTTCCTTTATCATCTTTCGTTGATGCAAAGCCATAAATAGATTTCGGTGATTCTGTTTTTATCGTTTTTAATGGAACATTAGCTGATGAAATAGTATATTCAATACTTATTGAATCATCAAATAAAGCATCACTATTTCCGGATAAAACAGCTTCAACCATTGCTCCCGAGTCTTCAAAAGTTGTTGTTGTAAACCCATATTTTTCTGCTAATTCTTGAGCGTATGTCGCACCTGCTGTTCCAATTTTTATAGCAATATGTTTTCCTTTTAAATCATCTAATGATTGGATTGTACTATCTTTTTTTGTGGCTACAACAATACCATCATCCTCAAAATAAATATCCGACATATTAAATTTAGCTTTTCTTGCTTCTGTAATCGACATACCTGCGATTACACCGTCAACTTGATTTGATTCTAACGCTTGTAAAGCAGCATTAAATCCTAGTGCTTTAATTGTTACCTCAAATCCTTGATTTCTAGCAATAGCTTTTAATAAATCTATATCTAATCCGATCATCTCTCCAGATGTATCTACCCATTCAAAAGGAGCATATGTTGTATCTGTTGCGATTGTATAAACTTCCGTAGCAAAAGTATTGTTTGATGTTATAAAATATACCAAAAATAATATAATAACACTAAACACTTTCCCTATTTTTTTTATTATTTTCATTATTTAACTCCTTTTTTCTGTAAACTAAATTTTCTTTCTTTATATTATATGATAAACATTAAATTTAGCAAAATTCTTATCACTAATCATGTTATATAATATAACATGATTAGTGAATTAAACTATTTGAAAAAATAATTTATTGGGCGTATAATGAACAAAGAAAGTTTCATTTAAGCAAGATAGGAGGCGATACTAGGATGAAAGTCGTCATCACATTTTTTTGGGCATTTTTAATTACACAAGTAACATTCTTTTTGGGTGCATCCTTATCAGGAATGCAATACCATTTTTCTCACGCAACTGCTTTAGCCGTTGCAGCAACATTATCAGTAATCATCATCACAAAAATGTTACCACCTATTCAAAAAGCAGAAAAATCACATGAAGTATCTCATTAAAAAAAGACAGTCTACCAACTGTCTTTTTTTATGGGCTCTATAATAAATCGTGTTGGTGGGAATAATCCACCAACACGATTTTGTATATAAAAGTGGACAAAAAAAGAGAAATACCTGTATGATTAAATCACCACAATTAAACAAGGAGGTATTTCTCATGGATTATTATACAAAAAAATTGTTGACATTAACAGATAAATCTTTCATAGCTGATGACCATTGGTTAGAAGAAAAAACAATAAATGGTATTCCCCACCACTTTATTAAAGGTACTTGGACAAAGCCTTGCCACATCTGTCCACATTGTCATGCTGAAACACTCATCAAACATGGGACATATCAAACGAAAACATTATTACCAAAGTTTAGACA
>NZ_WNJY01000003.1:0-120850 GCF_010892355.1 Granulicatella sp. zg-ZJ
ACTTCCGAATAAGTTTGCCATAATTGGCATTCATATCCATAACAAGATAGCGAACGCTATGTCTTGCTTTTTTAGAAAATTGTTTAAAATAAGTGATTAAATGGTCTAATTGGCGACTAGGTAACACATCAATAATACGATGCGTCAGCCCGTCTATACAGATAAAACTCATCTTCCCTAAATGAGATGTCACAGACTTAAATTCATCAATACAAAGTACTTTTGGTAGATATAGAAATAGTGTATAATGTATTTTGATTACAGTTAGGCTGTTACCAAATAAGGATATAGAAAATGAGATGTTTTTTCAATATGTGAAAGAATATCGATTCATCAAAGGAGTGACATACAATTAGAAATATAGCCAATCATTACATGGTTAAATACATTTTCTTTGGCGCATTGACGACAGGTGTTAATTTTCTGTCTTTATGGGTATTTAAAACTTATACGGTCTTACCATTGATTTTGTCTAACTTTTTATCCATTGTTTTATCTATTTTATTTGCTTATTTTGTGAATGCAAAGTATGTTTTTTATTCGAAAGCACAAACAACAAAACAAATATGTCAGGAATTAGGAAAATTCTTTTCTGCAAGAGTGATTACAATTATTGTTGAATTAGTGGGAGTATGGTTATTAGCTGAGGTATTGTTATACTCATTGATGTATTCTAAATTGTTTGTCAATATTATTGTGTTAATTTTAAACTTTATATTTTCTAAGGTTATTTTTAAATAACATCACATGAAGGAGACGGAATATGACTATTTTGATTACGGATTCGGAAAGTCAAATAGGAAAGGAATTACAGAATTATTTTCGTGAGAGAAAAATTGAGTTTCTAGCAACGGATAAAATAAATTTTGATGCAACAAATGAAATTTTAGTAAATCAGTTTATTGAAGATTTAAAACCAGAAATTATTTATCATTGTACTGAATATACGTGTGACGATATATTAATAAATCATCTACAATATAGTGAATCATACCATATTGATACAACAAGATATATTGCAAGTGCTGCTAGTCGTATAGGTGCAAAAATGGTATATTTGAGTTCGTCTTTTGTTTTTGATGGGCAAAAAGAGATACCGTATTTGGTAGATGATATGCCTAATCCACAGTGTAAAAGTGGTATGCTTGCTTATGAAGGTGAGTTAGCTGTAAGAGAATTAGTAGAGTGTGCTTATATTATCAGAACATCCACAGTATTTGGAGAGTATGATCCTCTTTTTCAAGATTTATCTTTTGAGTCAACTGAGCCAAGAGAAGTATTTATAGACTTGCCAAATACTGTACAACAATATACATGGAGTAAATCAGTGGTTGAATTTATGGTGTTTCTTGTTAAAAATGGTGCTGATTATGGTGTGTATCATTTTGCTAATAGAGAACTTTGTAAAAAAGACGAGTTGGTACAAACGTATTTAAGTATGAGAAATATGTCAGTAGAAATTGTAAATAGTGAGAACGCTCATGACGACGAATTTCCTATTTTAGATATTTCTAAGTCAGAAAATCTGTCGTTTTATATTCCAACTTGGAAAGAGTCAGTTATAAATATGTGGAAAGAGATAAGTGATTAAATTGAAAGTATTATGCTATTTTGGTTAAGGGTGATAAATGATGAAAATAATGATTACAGGTGCACATGGCCAACTAGGAAAAGAACTAATCAAATTTTATAGATTGGTTCCAGATGTTGAACTACTATATACGGATATAGACGAGCTAGACATCACAGTTAGGAAAGATGTGCAAAGTTATATTAAAAAGAATCGGCCGAATATGGTCATCAATGCAGCAGCTTATACTGCTGTTGATAGATGTGAAGATGATAAAGAAAAAGCTTTTGCTATAAATGTTGAAGGTACAAAATATTTGGCACAAGCAACACAAGAAATAGGAGCGGTCTTTGTTCATATTTCAACAGATTATGTTTTTGACGGATTAAAGCAAGAACCTTATGTTGAAGAAGATATGACTAACCCTAAAAATTTTTATGGTATTACAAAAGCAGAAAGTGAACAAGTTGTGTTACAAACTGTTGATAGACATTATGTGATTAGAACATCATGGTTATTTGGAGAAGGACATAACTTTGTTAATACAATGCTGAATTTATCAAAAAGACAAAAAAGTATACAAGTTGTAAATGATCAAAAAGGTAGTCCAACAAGTGCGGCTGAACTAGTTCGTGCGATTGATTTCATTGTAAAAACAAATACATATGGTATTTATCACGCCTGCTGTGATGAGGCATGTACTTGGGCAGAATTTGCTGATTACGTCTTTGATTATTTAGGACTAAACATAAAAGTCGAAAAAGTGTTATCTACTGAATATAAAACAAAAGCAGAAAGACCATTGAATACAACAATGAGTACGGAAAAATTGAAAAAAATGGGATTTAGTATGATAAGCTGGAAAGAAGCAGTAGAAAAATATTTAGATAAGAAAAGAGAGTTTGATAGTAATATGGATAAAAAGAAAGTACTGGTAACAGGGGCGAATGGATATTTAGGTAGACATGTAGTAAAAGCTCTTTTAGATAAAGGGCATGACGTTTATGCATCTGATTTAAGATTTGACGATATTGATGATCGTGCTAAAAAATGTGATGTTCAATTATTCTCAAGAAATGAGCATATTTATGATGAATTAGATAGACCTGATATTGTCATTCATTTAGCTTGGAGAAATGGATTTATTCATAATGCAGATACGCATATCGCAGATTTATATGATCACTACATTTTCTTAAAACATTTAATTGATGGTGGATTACCTAGATTAAGTGTTATGGGTACGATGCATGAAGTAGGTTACTTTGAAGGTGCTATCAAAGAAGATACACCAACAAATCCAATTTCTCTATACGGTATTGCTAAAAATAGTTTAAGACAAATGTTGAATGTCGCTAAAAAAGATACAGTTGATGTGACATGGTTGCGTGCCTACTATATTTTAGGAGACGATTTAAAAAACAACTCCGTATTCTCTAAATTGACTCAAAAAGCAATGGAAGGTGCTAAAGAGTTTCCTTTCACAAGTGGTAAAAACAAATATGATTTTATCAGTGTGACAGAGTTAGCCAATCAAATCGCAGAGGCTTCTTTACAAAATGAAGTATTAGGTGTTATTAACTGTTGTACAGGGAATCCGGTATCCCTTGCAGATAAAGTAGAAGAATACATTGCAGAAAATAATTTAGATATAAAATTACAGTATGGGGCATTCCCAGATAGAGAATATGATTCATCAGGTGTATGGGGGGATCCTACAAAAATTAACCGAATTATGTCAAAAGTAAAGAAGGTGTAACATGAAGAAAGGGCGGATTGAATCATTCTTAAGAAATAATATGATGAATATCATCGTTGTTCTATTCTTTCTTTTGTTAACTTATGGCATAAAAATATTTAATATCGTGATTTCTCATGATACAGAGGCAATTATTTCTGTGCGAGATTCTCAGTATGAAGCATGGATTTCAATGGGAAGATATGGATTAGTGTTTATGAAATGGCTAATAGGAACGTATGACTTTAATCCGTATATTGCCTCATTTATGATGATAACAAGTTTATTTGTGGCAAGTCTTCTGTGGATATATGTGATTGGCTATATTCAAGATGATTTAGACATGAAAAAACAATATAGATGGGTGTTTCCAGTTATTTGTTTAACATCGCCTGTTTTTGCCGAGCAATCAGCTTTCTTATTACAGTCATATGAGGTATCTCTTTCATTAAGCATCAGTGCGATAACTGTTCTGTGTATCTATAAAGGCATTATGAAGAAAAATATAGCGTATCTGATTGCATCTGTTGTATCTATTGCCTTTTTACAATCTGTTTATCAAGCGTTATTGCTTATTACCTTTACTGGATCCGTGTGTGGATTTGTTGTTTTTTATGACAGATTCACACGTTCAGAAAAGTACGATACCAAAGGGTACTTGATGATTGTCGGAAAAATCCTACTAGTATTTGTGGGGGGCGTTCTATTATGTGCAATAACAGAAAAAATCGTATTGAGTGTATTAGGCATTCACAAAACAGCGTATATTACAGAGCAATATTTATGGGCTCATGCAAATAAATTAACTGTGATTAAAAGCATCTTATCGCATATAGGTGTTGTTTTATTTGGAGGACGAATTTTTTATTCATATACATTGTTCATTTCTATGTTAATTACATGCTTATTTGTGGCATTAAAATACAAAAATCATCAAAAAGGTTATTTTGTTTATATACTCTCTATTTTTGGTGTGTTTGTTTGTCCTTTTTTATTAACGTTCATATTAGGGCAAAGTCTTTCAGCACGTTCAGAGTTGACAATTCCCTTTGTGTGTGGATTTTTAGTTTATTATAATATAGATCAATTACAAAATATTAAAAAGTATGATGTTTTAAAAACAGCAGTTGTGGTTTTGACAGGGCTTGTTGCAATCAATCAAGCCAATACATCGGCTAGAATTTACTATACAGAATATGTAAAATATCAAGAAGATGTTATGTTGGCAACGAAGTTGTCAAATCGTCTTGAAGAAAAATTCGGAAAAGATGCGTATACAAAACCCGTTGTTTTTGTGGGATATAGATCAGCATCGCTAAACGAATCAACGTATCCAGAGAGTGCGTTAGAATTAACGGGTCGATCATTTTTCTCCGTATCATTTTCAACATTGCATGGTACATTTGTGATGGAGAATTATTTAAGAACGATTGGTATCAATTTTAAAAGTCCTTCTCAAAAGCAAATTGACATAGCAGAAAAAATCTCTCAAAACATGACATCTTGGCCGAGTGATGAAAGTATCATCGAATATAATGGCATCATTATTATAAAATTATAGAAAATAGGTGATTACTTTGAAAAAAAGACTATTTTATCTTGATTTTATAAGAGCAGTAGCAGTCATAAGTATTGTGCTAACACATTATAATGCTGTGTTTTTTTATCGAGCAGTACAACTCCCTGAAAAAACAGTTTTTACATATATGGTTGGAGGTATTCCCATCGGTAGTTGGGGTGTGTCATTGTTTTTAATCATATCAGGCGCAGCATTGATGTATACATATAATGATTCTATTTGTTTAAAAACTTTTTATAAAAAGCGACTGCTTACGCTTTTTCCTATGTTTTATTTAGTGTATAGTATGGTGTTTTTCGTCTTACCATTAGGGTATCGAGCTTTTTCTTCTGGTATTATTCCTAGAAAAAATATTTTATTTACTTTGATAGGTATGGACGGGTATTTAAGTGAAGTCGTTCCAACTTTTTATTTAGTGGGTGAGTGGTTTTTAGGGTTTATTATTTTACTCTATATTATTTTTCCACTTTTGAGAAAAGGTGTGACAGAGTATCCTAAATCTTTTGCAGTAATTTCTTTAATGGTATATATTTTTTTAGTTTTTAACTATCATATTCCATTTCATAAAGAAAAATTCTTATTACTGCGTTTGCCAGAGGTTCTGTTTGGAATGTATTTCGTTAAATACATGAAGAAAGTGTCTGTCATAACGTTGATAGGCTCATTATGTGTATTCTTTTCAGGAACACTGTTTTCAATACAGATAGATCAAATATTTAAAATAACATTGATAGGAATTAGTTCTTTCTTGATACTGGTGTATGTATCTGAAAAAGTTAAAAATAAATACACAGTGTCAGTCAGTGCTTTTCTATGTAAATATTCTTATGCAATCTTTTTAGTACATCATGTCATTATCGACAGTTTTATGAGTAGAATTAACTTAGATTTAATTGGTCTAAAGAAAAGTTACGCATTCTTTTTTGTTTGTCTTGTCCTAATAGGTATTGCCTCAATGAGTGTTTATAAATTAGATAGTATAATCAATAAGAAAATTTTTAATAAATAATTGATGAAATTCTTTGTAGAAGGGAATAAATATGATTTTAACAGAAAATATAAAAAGATTAGGTATATATTTTTTCTTTGATAAACATGGAGATGTCGATGACTATATTCCATATTTTTTAAAAGACTTGAATAAGAGTTTAGACAGAACTGTGATTGTTGTTAATGGTAAATTGACTGATAAAGGCTCACACATATTACATCAATATGGAGATATTCTTGTTAGAGAAAATAAAGGATTTGATGTTTGGGCATATAAATCTGCATTAGAGTATGTTGGTTGGGAAACATTAAAAACATATGACGAAATTGTTCTTCTAAATAGTACCATCATGGGACCAATATATTCATTCAAAGAAACATTTGATAAAATGAATTGTATGGATCTTGATTTTTGGGGATTAACAAAATTCTTTAAATATGATGCAGATCCATTCGGTTGTATCAAATATGGTTATATACCAGATCATATCCAATCGCATTTTATTGCGATTAGGAAACCTATGATAAATAGTGAAGAATTTTATCAATATTGGTCTAAAATGCCAATGATAAATAGTTATAGCGAAGCTGTTGGAAAACATGAGGCTATTTTTACGAAGCATTTTAGCGATTTAGGTTTTAAATGGGATGTATCTGTTCAATGTGATGATTTAAGAGAGTTTACAGGTTATCCATTATTGATGTGTCCTAAACTTTTGATCAAACAATATAGATGTCCTATTTTTAAAAAGAGAAGTTTTTTCCATAACATTGATGATTATTTAGACAATACGACTGGAGAGCAAACGAGTGAGTTGTATGATTATTTAGACAATCATACACAGTATCCAGTAGATTATATATGGGATACAATTTTGAAATCTTATCCTCAAGCAGATATTGTAAAGAATATGAATTTAGTATACATTTTACAAAAGAATGGAAAAAAAGATATTTCTCATATTCTAGCAACAAGAAAAATCGCATTAGTCATGCATGTATATTTTATGGATTTACTTGATGATACGTTTGAAAAAGTGAGTGTAATGCCAAAAGAAGCACATATTTACTTAACAACTAACACACGTGAAAAACAAATTTTGATACAAGAAAAATTCAAACATTCAAAATTTGCTCATCTTGATGTACGATTGATTGAAAACAGAGGAAGAGATGTGAGCAGTTTGCTCGTTGGTGTCAAAGATGTCATCATGGATTATGATTATGTATGTTTTGCACATGATAAAAAAACAGCTCAAGTAACACCAACCATTAGAGGAGCTGGCTTTGCCTATAAATGTTTTGAGAATACATTAGGTTCTCAAAGATTTGTTTGTGAAGTGATTGAAACATTTGAATCAAATAGTAGATTAGGGTTGTTAACACCACCTGAACCTAACCACGCCATTTTCTTTCCAACATTGGGAGCAGAGTGGGGGCCTAATTACGATATTACAAAAGAGTTGGCTAAAGAACTACAGTTGACAGTACCAATTAGTTCTGACAAGCCACCAGTTGCACCATTTGGCACGATGTTTTGGTTTAGACCTAAAGCAATGAAACCATTATTTGACAAAGATTGGGAATACACAGATTTTCCAGAAGAGCCAAATAAAATAGATGGTACACTACTACATGCTGTTGAAAGAATTTATCCATTCATTGTTCAACAGTCTGGTTACTATCCTGCCATTGGTATGACGGATAAATTTGCTGCGATTGAATATGGTAACTTAAAACATTATTTAAGAGGTTATAATCTTGGTATTTTAGGCGCCGGTGTAGGTCCATACTATCCAAAAATGAGAGAAGAAATGTGTTATCGTATGGCTTCTAAAGGGGGCATTGTTGTATTCACTAAAGCGTTGATAAAAAAAGTGTTGAGAAAAGTCTTACCACCGAAAATGAAAATGCATCTTCGAGAATTTTATGGAAAAATGCGTAATAGATGATGAAAAATAGGTAGTAGTATTATCAAAACTGTTTCACTTAAAGGTGCTAACAATTTAGATGTATGATTTCTTAGTGTTAAGAAAGGTTAATCGTTATGAAAAATAGTTTAATAACATTAAAAAAATATCTTCCGTTATTATGGGAATTGATAATGCGAGATGTGAAATTACGGTATAGAAAATCTGTTTTAGGAGTTTTTTGGACACTTCTAAATCCTTTAATGATGATGGCAGTGATGTCTGTTGTATTTGCGCAACTATTCAGATTTGATATTGAAAATTACCCGTTGTACGTTTTAAGTGGACAACTAGTCTTTAACTTCTTTTCTGAATCGACCTCTTTGGCTATGTCATCTATTATTTCTAATGCAGCGTTGATAAGAAAAATATATATTCCTAAATACTTGTTTACGGTATCTAAAATATTATCAAGTTTAATCAATATTTTATCATCTTTATGTGCATTGATTATTGTCATGATGATTACAAAAGCAGAGTTTCATTCTACTATATTTTTTGTATTCATTCCGATCGGCTTATTAACAGTATTTTCGTTAGGAGTAGGCTTGTTTTTATCAAGTTTTGTTGTGAAATTCAGAGATATTATCCACCTTTACAGCGTTTTATTAACAGTTTTATTATATTTAATGCCTGTTATTTATAATATGTCTATTTTACCATCATTTATATTACCTTTTGTTAAATACAATCCATTAACACAGATTTTAGTTTTTTTCAGAGATGTGACTTTATATGGAGTGTTTCCTGATCCAATGATGTTATTATACACAGTTGTTGTTTGTTTTGTAACGTTGGGTATTGGATTACGAGTATTCTATAAATTACAAGATACATTTATTTTGAATATTTAGTTTACATATTTGAAAAGAGGTGATTATATGTCAACGATGATAGAAGTTGATAATGTGGAAATCAAATTTAGTCTTTCTAGGGAAAGATTGGATAATTTAAAAGAGATGATTATAAAAAAAATAAAAGGACAAATTGCAACAGACGACTTTTGGGCATTAAAAGGCGTATCGTTAACCGTTAATAAAGGTGATGCTGTTGGACTGATTGGGTTAAATGGTAGTGGGAAAAGTACGTTATTAAAAGTGATTGCAGGTGTTTTAAAACCAACTAAAGGAACCAAAAAAATTTATGGGACGATTGCACCATTGATTGAATTAGGTGCAGGGTTTGATTTTGATTTAACAGCTAAAGAAAATATCTTTTTAAATGGAGCAATTTTAGGATACTCGAGAAAACAAATGATGTATTATTACGATGATATCGTTGATTTTTCGGAATTACATGATTTTATGGATGTTCCGATTAAAAATTTTTCATCAGGAATGCTAGCACGTTTAGCGTTTGCTATTGCAACTATTGGTACACCGGATATTCTTATTGTTGATGAAGTGCTTTCGGTAGGTGACTTTAGATTTCAACAAAAATGCGAACAAAGAATTCGTAAAATGATTGAAGCGAATACGACGATTTTATTTGTGTCGCATAGTATTGAACAAGTGGAAATGTTGTGTAATAGAGCGGTGTGGTTAGAACATGGCGTTGTGAAAATGGAAGGACCAACGCACGAAGTTGCCCAAGCATACAAAAATGCTTATTAAGATAAAGGTTAAGAAAAGAGCGTAAAAATATGAAAAAACATATTCAATACATCATAATGACCGTTATCATTATTTGTGGATTGTTTTGGTATTCTTCTCAAAGTGTCTTTAGAAGTTTATACAACACAGATCCTAATTTGAAAGCGGAAGTTTTAGGTAATTTAGATGAACAAATGACATTGAAACAATATTTTGTTCCAGAGGATTCAACCATTTCTGAAATTGAAGTTGCAATTAAAGAATTTTCTCATGATACATCTAGTAAAGTTAAGTGGTCACTTGTAGAAGTAGAGTCTAATAAAGTCATAAAATCAGGAGAGTTTGAATTAAACAAATCAACTCCAACAGGAGGAAAAGTTGTTTTATCTAAATTTTATTTAGATATGACAGATGTGACTTTAAAAAAAGGCAGTGCGTACTATATAGAGTATAAAGGCAATATAGGTGATTTATTTAAAGTGACAAAAGCACGCCAAAAAGAAACAACAATTATTGTGAATGGCGTAGAAATAGATCAAGCAACATTTACTAAAATAAAATACAATGGGTTTCATTTACAAACATTCATTATTTTATTGTTGCTGTCTGTTTATATCATTGTCTTTATGAGTGTGATGACGAGATTTTTTAGATAATGTTTATTTTATTGATTATCAAAAGAGGCTATTCCAAAAGTTAAAAATTGAAAGCACTATATGGTATCGTTTGGATTCTATAATAATTGGTGTTGCTGGCTTCCAATTGAAAAGATTAATAAGTGCATTAAAAATATTAAGCGTTTTGAGAGGTATCGTAACTTTTACAATTTAAGAGCTAGAATATGAATCGTTAATCATTTGTTTAAAAATAAGAAAACCGATAGCGAAGAAAAATCTTCGTTGTCGGTTCATAACATCGCTTAATTTTGGTCACCAACACCATTTAATATATGGCCTTTTGTTAGTATCGCGTTCATAAGAAGAGAATGGATGTGCGTCATAAATAGGACAAGTGATGGCTTCGTCTAATCTTAAAAATTCAGAACCGTTGTGTGCTGTTAGAGACTGGATGAAATAGTCTTGTTGAATAGACGTCAAAGTGGTATTCACACTTTGAGCCGTTTTATCAGGAATCAGACGAATGATTTCATAGCGTGTTTTTCTGTCTGTTAATGTCAATAATTGTTGTCTACGTTTCTTGTTTAAAATCACTAAATCTATTTCAAAATGCCCAATTTCTTTTCTCTCGTTAATCTCTTGTGTTCGCTGTTCGATAGAGAGTACATTAGCCTTTCTTGGTGGTCGTTTTTCAGTTGATGTTATCGGTTTATGTTTTCTAGGATAAAGTAAATGTTTACGCGAAATACCTGTAATCCATCCTTTGTATACCCATGTGTAAATCGTTGTACAAGAGGGCATATCAGGTAGTTGACTAATCATTTCAGGGGAATATTTATCCATGATTTTTTCTCTGATGAGGGCTTCTTTTTCTACCGTCCACGTATCTGTTCTACCTATGGCTAAACGCAAACGATGATAATCGTTTTGTGCCTTTTGTGTTATAGTATTCTTGCATCTCTTGGTATCCTTTTTTTGTGGTTATGAAAAGTATATCCTATGAGATGCTTTTTTTGTACTACTGGCTAATTTAATTATATAATTTATTTTAATATAGTACGTTGTGAAAAAATCAACAGTAGAGTATAATGTTACTAACAACTTTTGGAAGGAGGCACATCCGGTGAGTTTTCAAATGGGCTTTGTGCTAATGTTTATAGCAACCATGATTATGTCGTATATTGGCACACATATATGGTGCAAGTGGGCGACTAAAAAAGGCTTTTTAGATGTGCCGAATGAGAGAAAGGTACACAATCGACCAATTATTACAATGGGTGGTGTTGTTATCTTTATTGTGTATTGGTTAGCTGTTTTTTTGTTAACGGTTATGTTTAGATTAGTTGTTAGAGAACAAGTGCCATTATTTTTTGCATCTTTAGTCATTTTTGTGACAGGTATTATTGATGATAGATATGATATCTCTCCTTTGCAGAAATCACTTGGCATTATTATTGCAGCTACTATTGTGTATTGGACGACCAACTTTAGAATATATGGATTATTTGAACAGATTTTTGGAGACAATTTAACGGCAGATATTGTCGGATACATTGCCACTGTTGTGTGGATTTACTATATTACAAATGCCTTGAACTTGATTGATGGATTAGATGGCTTATCAACGGGTGTGTCCATTATTGCATTGAGTACTTTAGGGTTTATTAGTTATTTATTTTCTCCAGTAAGTGTTTTTATTTTGACAATGATGGTTCTCTTGCTTGTGGCAACATTATTAGGTTTTTTACCACATAATTTTCATCCTGCTCGGATTTTTATTGGAGATACAGGCGTCTTATTTATTGGGTTTATGCTCTCTGTTTTTTGTTTAATGGGGATACAAAGACCAGGGATTGTCGCAATTATTACGCCGATTGTGATTTTAGGTGTTCCATTAACAGATACGACAATGGCTATTTTAAGACGTTTTTTAAAAGGACAATCTGTCACAAAAGCAGATAGAAAACATATGCATCATTGTTTTATGATGAAAGGGAAACCTCATGCACGTGCAGTGATGTCTATGTATGGTATTGGTTTTATTTTTGCTGTTATAGCATTGATGTTAACATTAGCTGATGTTGAAGTTGACGTGTATGTGATTTTAGCTTTAACGATTGTCGGCGAGTTTTTACTCATTGATTACTTGAATTTATTAGATTTAAAAAATCCGATTTTGTTTAAAGAAACATCATATCGTGATAAAGATAAAAAATGAGAGTGAATAGCCTATTCTATTCGCTCTTTTTCAATAAATAAGAATAAGGAGAAAGAAATGATTAGGTGGGCAACATTAGATGATATAGAAGAGATGAGTAAAGTACATGCTACGACTTGGAAAAGTGCTTATAAAGGGATTTTATCTCAAAAATTTTTACAGACACTATCTGATACCTATTGGGTGAACGGATTTAGAAAAGGGATGGAAGGTCAAAAACGAATTTTTGCTGTTGCTGTAGAAAATCATGAGATTGTTGGTGTGATTGGCTTTGGAAAAAATCGGTGGGATTTTGTAGAAACGATAGCAGAAATTTATTCACTATATATTTTACCGTCCCATCAAAATAAACAGTATGGCAAAAAACTGATAGATTTTGCAATAGAGGCACTTACTGAAAAAGGATATACTAAAGTGATGCTGAATGTTGTCGATAAAAACACGCCTGCTAGATTATTTTATGAAAAAATGTCATTTGTAAATACGCAGCAGATCATGACCTCTGAAATCGCTGGTGCAAGATTTAATTGTCTTGTGTATGAGCGATTTATGTAATATTATGATATAATGTATAGGCATGAAGTGAAGAGTAGAGTATATAAATGATGAAGGAGAAAGAAATGTCAGATATAAAAATTATGTCATTGGGTGGCGTACGTGAAAATGGTAAAAATATGTATGTCGTTGAAGTTAACGATACGATATTTGTATTGGATTGTGGGCTAGTTTACCCAGAAGATGAAATGTTAGGGATTGATGTTGTCATTCCTGACTTTACCTATTTAGAAGAAAATGTGGATAGAATTGCTGGTGTTTTCTTAACACATGGGCATGCAGATGCGGTTGGTGCACTTCCGTATCTTTTACAAAATATTGAAGTACCTGTATTTGGGACAGAATTAACGATTGAAATTGCAAAATTAGCTGCTAAAGAACAAAACTTATTAAGTCGAACAGATGATTTCCACGTAGTAGATGAAGAAACAGAAATTGAATTTGACCATGTAGTCATCTCGTTCTTTAAAACGACGCACTCTGTTCCAGATTCTGTAGGTATTGTATTAAAAACAGACGAAGGTTCGATTGTATACACGGGAGATTTCCGTTTTGATCAAAGTGCAACGCCGATGTATCAAACAGATTTTAGACGTTTGGTTGCGATTGGGCAAGAAGGTGTACTTGCTTTATTGAGTGATTCAAGTAATGCAACAGCGCATATTGAAAGTGGTAGCGAATTAGAAGTTGCTTCAGATGTGTTAGATACATTTTTGAATGCCAGTGGACGTATTGTGGTGTCTTGTATGGCAAGCAATATTTTACGTGTTCAACAAGTATTAGATGCTGCACATAAGTCTGGAAGAAAAGTATTTTTAACAGGACGTTCATTAGTCGAAATAATGGATGTCGCTTTGCGATTAAAAAAATTGGTATTGCCAGATAAATCTATTTTATGCAAATTAAACGATTTGAAAAAATATGAAGATAACCAAGTTGTGATTTTAGAAACAGGACAAAAAGGAGAGCCGATTCACGCATTGCTACGTATGGCAAAACAACGTCATCCACAAGTGAATTTAAAAGAGGGAGATTTAGTGTATATCACCACTACCCCGTCTGTTGCTATGGAAACTGTTGTTGCTCGTACGAAAGATTTTATTTATAGAGTTGGTGCAAGTGTAAAATCTGTTTCTGATAATGTACGTGTATCAGGTCATGCTTCTCCAAATGATTTACAACTTTTAGTTAATTTATTAAAACCTAAATATGTCGTGCCAGTAACAGGTGAATATCAAATGATGATGAAAAATGCAGAACTATCTCAAAAAGTAGGTATTCCAGCAGAGTCAACATTCTTATTACAAAAAGGCGATGTATTACATTATCAAGATAAAACGATGCGTATTGCTGGGGAAATTCCAGTAGGGAATGTCCTAATTGATGGTATTGGTGTAGGTGATATTGGTAATGTAGTGTTGAGAGATCGTAAAATTTTATCTGAAGACGGTGTATTAGTGGCTGTTTTAACGATTTCTCGTCGTTTAGGTATTATTTTATCTGAGCCTCAAATTATTTCTCGTGGATTTGTTTACTTTAAAAATAGTATGGATATTATGAAAGAAAGTAAAGAATTAGTTAGACAAGTAGTTGAAAATCATCTGGCACAAGATGAGTTTGAGTGGAGTCGTTTGCGTAATGAAGTACGTGATGAATTAAGTAAATTCTTGTTTGATAAAACAAAACGTCGCCCAATCGTTTTACCAATTATTATGGAAGCGTCTGGGTACAGATTACCAGAAGAAAGAGGTTAGTCTATGAATCAAGTGACAGTCAAAAATATCAAAGAAATAAGCATTGCTCTTATGATGACTTTGCTTTTAACCGTCATTATTTGTTATGTTAGACCGGAACTACTACTTCCGGTAGCAATGCTACCATTTATTACAACGATATATCGTTATGGTTTTTCTGCTTTATATGGTGTAAGTATTTTATATGGTGTTATCGCGGGTATTTTAACAAGCATTATTTTAAAACAAGATATGACAATCAATATATTTATGTTTGTTGCTGCGTCATTGATATTATGTGCTTGTGGATTTTTCACAAAAAATATTCATCGAACGGTCAATAATCGTCGTATGAAATCAGTGTGGTTAAATATTGTCACAGCAACTGTTTGCAGTAGCCTTGCGTTTGTAGGATTGTACTATGTGTCTATGTCAATGAACTATGCGCTTATTAGCATTCAAAGTATTATCTATTTAGAAGTATATATGCTTTTGTCTGTTTTATTTTCAGCGTATCAATACCCAATTCTGATTTTAACAAAGCGTAGTCCGTTTTTATCGAGTAAAGAACGTTCAAAATTGTTAAATGATTAAAAAAAGTGACGTTAGGTCAATGCTATTGCCTAACGTCTTTTTTGGAGGAAATATGTCACACAAAAGAAAAGGGCAAATATGGATAGGAATTGCCATTACCATTATGGCATTTTTGTTTTACATGTCATCTAAGCCATATCATGAACAAAGTTTAGTGTCGCCTTTAGAAAAATTACTCTCTCATTTTCCATTTATAGATACATTCAGTCATATTTCTTTTTTATATGGTGGAAAAGAGATAAGTATTCAAGCGAATGGCTATATTGCTTTTATTGAATTTTTTATTCGGAAATTTGCTCATTTTATGAGTTTTTTTATATTAGGATATGCCTGGTTTAAAGGATTGAAAGTGTATATAAAAGATAGAAAAATTGTTTTTTTTCTTGCATTGATTTTATGTATATTCTATGCGGGTTTTGATGAATTTCATCAAAGTTTAACACCAAATCGTACACCACTTTTAGAAGATGTTATTTTAGATTCAAGTGGAGCGTTTCTAGCTATTCTATGGTCTATGATTTTCTCAAAAATTACACGAAAACATCGGTAAACGATAAAGATTTATGCTATAATAAATCGTTGTATATAGAAAAGGAGTATAAATATGGCGCAATTATTTTTTAGATATGGTGCAATGAACTCAGGAAAAACAATTGAAATTTTAAAAGTTGCCCATAATTATGAAGAACAAAATAAAGCTGTTGTTATTATGACGAGTGCAATAGATAATCGAGATGAGATCGGATATGTTTCTAGTCGTATCGGCTTGCGTCGAGAAGCTGTAGCCATTTATGACGAAACGAATATTTTTGATTATATTGCAATGTTAGAGATTGTGCCATACTGTGTGTTGATTGATGAAGCACAATTTTTGAAAAAAGAACATGTCTTACAACTGGCCAAAATTGTTGATGAATTGAATATTCCTGTTATGGCATTTGGTCTAAAAAATGACTTTAGAAATGAATTATTTGAAGGGTCACAATATTTATTATTACAAGCAGATAAAATTGAAGAAATGAAAACTATTTGTTGGTTTTGTCATAAAAAAGCAATTATGAATATGCGTGTTGTGGACGGAAAAGCCATTTATACAGGAGAACAAATACAAATAGGTGGGAATGAATCTTATTATCCAGTTTGTCGTAAACATTATCATCACCCGCCAATAAATGAAAATAAGGAGTAAAATATGTTTGATCAATTAGAAAGTTTAATTATACGATATGAAGAGTTATCTGAATTGATGAGTGATCCAGATGTTATTGCTGATACAAAACGTTTTATGGCATTGACAAAAGAAGAAGCTGGACTTCGTGAAAAAGTAGCAACGTATAAACGTTACAAAGACGTCGTACAAAGTATTTCAGATACAGAAGAAATGCTTGGTGAAAATTTAGATGCAGACATGGTTGAATTAGCGAAAGAAGAATTGTCTAATTTGAAAAAAGAAAAAGAAAAATTAGAAGAAGATATTAAAATTATGATGTTACCAAGTGATCCAAATGATCAAAAAAATATCATTATGGAAATACGTGGTGCTGCTGGTGGAGATGAAGCAGCATTATTTGCTGGAAGTTTATTCAATATGTATCAAAAATATGCTGTAGCACAAGGATGGCGCGTAGAAGTAATGGACGCTAATATTACAGGAATTGGTGGCTATAAAGAAATCACATTGATGATTACAGGAGATAAAGTTTATTCCAAGTTAAAATATGAAAGTGGTGCACATCGTGTACAACGTGTTCCTGAAACAGAATCTCAAGGCCGTGTTCATACGTCTACAGCGACAGTTGTTGTCATGCCAGAAGCAGAAGAAGTCGAAGTGGATATTGCTGAAAAAGATATTCGTGTGGATATTTATCATGCAAGTGGAGCTGGTGGACAGCACGTGAATAAAACAGCATCTGCTGTTCGTTTGACACACTTACCAACAGGTATTGTCGTTGCTATGCAAGATGAGCGTTCTCAGTTGAAAAACCGTGAAAAAGCAATGAAAGTATTACGTGCTCGTGTATATGATCAGTTACAACAAGAAGCACAATCAGAATACGACGCTAATCGTAAATCAGCGGTCGGAACAGGAGATCGTTCAGAACGTATTCGTACATACAATTTCCCACAAAATCGTGTAACAGATCATCGTATCGGATTAACGATTCAAAAACTAGATCAAATTCTATCTGGAAAATTAGATGAAGTTGTTGATGCATTAGTGTTATATGATCAAACGAAAAAATTAGAAGAGTTAAATAATGGAAACTAATTATGCTACGTTCATAAAAAAGGCACAATTAGAGTATAGTCATAGACCTGATTTAGTTGAACGATTACTATGTGACCGATTAGATTGGACAAAATCAGATTTGATATACCACTTACAAGATAATGTGCCAAAAACAATACAAGAGCAGTTTTTCAAGGATTTTGAAAAATTAAAACAAGGTGTTCCTTTACAATATATTGTTGGCAAAGAATGGTTTTATGGACGAGAGTTTATGGTGACAAAAGATACACTTATTCCACGTCCGGAAACGGAATTACTTGTTGAGCAAGTATTAAATCGCATGCCGATAGACGCACAGATAAAGGTATTGGATATTGGGACAGGAACGGGTATTATCGGTCTTACTATAAAATTAGAAAGACCGAATAGTCTAGTTGATATGGTTGATATTTCTAAAGAGGCATTATGTGTGGCAACACATAATGCCAAACAGTTACATGCCGATGTACATTGTTTTGAAAGTGATGTATGTTCTTCGGTTACGGAGCAATATGATGTGATTGTAAGTAATCCCCCTTATATTAGTCATGATGAAGTATGTGATATGGATGATAGTGTTTTACAATATGAGCCACATCTTGCATTATTTGCACAAAATAATGGCTATGCCATTTATGAAGTTTTGGCAAAACAATTACCTGCTGTGTTAGCAAAGAATGGTTGTGTATTATTAGAAATCGGGTATCAACAAGCAGAAAAACTAAAGAAACTATTTCAACAATCTTTTCCAGATAAATACATTAGTGTATTAAAAGATTATATGGGGTTGGATAGAATGTTAATCATTGAGGAGAGAAGAATATGAGAACAGAATTGATTACATTGGATCAAATAGATGAAGCTGTCCGTTTGTTGCAAAATGGGCATATTGTAGCTTTTCCAACGGAAACGGTGTATGGTTTGGGAGCGATTGCCAATAATGAAATAGCTGTGAAACGTATTTATGAAGTAAAGGGACGTCCTAGTGATAATCCTTTAATTGTTCATGTTGCAACAAAAGATGTATCGCCTTATATTGTCAATCCTCCAGAATATTTACCTCGATTAGTTGAAACATTCTGGCCAGGACCTTTAACAATCATTTGTCACATTAAAGAAAATGTATTTGCACCTGCTATCTCATCTGGTCGAAAAACGGTGGCGTTGCGTATGCCGAATCATTCTACGACTTTAGAATTGATTGATAAAGTAGGTTTTCCTTTGGTAGGACCAAGTGCCAATACGTCAGGGAAACCAAGTCCGACACGTGCAGCTCATGTTTTGGATGACTTTTTTGGAAAAATTGAAGGGGTTTTATATGGTGAAAATGCATCAATAGGAATTGAATCAACAGTAGTAGATTTAACAAATCCTAAAGGCATTGTTATTTTAAGACCGGGGGCTATTACAAAAGAAGAGTTAATGAAATATGAATTTCCTGTTTTTGATATGGAAGAAAAAATATTAAAAGCAGAGGATATTCCTATGGCTCCGGGAATGAAATATAAACATTATGCACCAAGACAACCTATTTATTTGGTAGATTCTCAAAGTCCAGAATTATGGGATTTAGCTATTCGTCATTTTCAATCTGAAAATAATCGTATTGGTATACTTGCTGATGAAAATTTAGTGGAGTGTTATCAAGAACAAGTCGTTCAAACATATAGTTTAGGTGGCATTGAAGATGTTGAAAGTGCATCAAAACATCTGTATGACGGGTTACGCTATTTTGATAAATCAAATGTAGATGTCATACTCGCACAAGTGTATGAAAAAAAAGGTATGGGTATTGCTTTGATGAATCGTTTGGAAAAAGCGGCAGGAAATACTTATTTTATTGATGCAAAAGGAAAATAATATGCGAACAAAAGAACGTTATAAAACAAAAAGTGCTGTCTTTGTGATGTTTATTTATGATGATAAAGTATTATGCCAAAAACGACAAAATACAGGTTTTATGGATGGCTTTTATGATATGGGAGCCAGTGGACATGTTGAAGAGGAAGAAACATTAACGCAAGCAGCTAAAAGAGAAGTCAAAGAAGAATTAAATATTGATATTGATAAAGAACGTCTAAAATTAGTGACGACCATTCATCATAAAAGTGAGGATGAAGTGTATTATTATTTTTATTTTAGTTATATATTACATGCACAAGATGAATACGATTTTTCCATTAACGAACCAGAAAAAAACGAAAAATTGATATGGTTAAATATGTCACAATTACCAGAAGATGTAACGGTCTATAATCGACAAGCTGTTGACAATTATTATCGTCATATTCCCTTATCAGAACTAGGTTTTTAATTATTAAATTATTAGAATATAAATCAATGACGAATAAATCATATATAGATAAGATAGTATATGGGTTAGCCTATATACTATCTTTTTTATTTTATGAAGAAGTCTTTGTAAGAAAAACAGACATTGGTGTATGAAAAAGTCATACGGATAGTCATAAAAGAGGATAAATATACCATGAATAAATGAAATGCTTAATATAACAGCATAAAACGTTTATTGATGATTTTTAAAAAGGAATTGATACGATATTGCACAATAAGAATTGCTCTTATTTTATGGAACGTGTTATAATAAATTGACGAGTTTGGAGGCGTGAAAATGAAAGAAAAGCTATTTATTGTTGGAGATATACATGGAGAATATGATTTATTAGAAAAATTATTACGGTATTGGAATGAAGAGGAGCAACAATTAGTTTTTTTAGGCGATTTGGCAGATAGAGGGCCAAAAACAAAGGAATGTTTTTTAAAAGTAAAAGAATTGGTTGATAAAAAAGGTGCGATTTGCATAAGTGGGAACCATGAGGATATTTTATTAAAATGGTTAGGGGATCCTCAAGAAAATATGGATTGGTATTTAAGAAATGGTGGTCAAGCAACGATTGAGGGATTGCTTTATAAAGGTGTATTGGAAGAAGAAACACCTCAAGAAGCAGCATCTATGATACAAACAAGATACCCTGAGTTGATAACTTTTATTAAGGAATTACCTTTATATTACGAAACAGATTATTGTATTTGTGTGCATGCAGGCGTTAATTTTGATTTAGAAGACTGGCATCAAACATCTAGACGTGATTTTATTTGGATTCGTGAGCCTTTCCATCAAAAAGAAAACACGCTTGGTAAACCAATTATTTTTGGGCACACACCTGTTCAATCTTTACACAGTCGTTTATTTGATACACATTTATGGTATCATAAAGGTAAGTTTGGTATCGACGGTGGGGCTGTCTACAATGGTGCTTTACACGGATTGATTATATCTAAAAGTGGCGTAGAAGAACATCATCAAATCATTCATCCAAAACATCGTTGGGAATAGCCTTTTTTCAAAAATTGTGTTGTTGATAAGAATAAAGTAGTGTGTCACTGCCATGATTTAATGATTGTCAATATAGAGAGTGAAAACTCTCTTTTTATATGCTAGAAAAGAATAGAAAGGAACGCTATGGAAGAAAAAGTATTTTCATTAACAGTTAAAAAATTACCGCAATTTAAAGCAAATCAAATTCAAACAGTATTATCATTATTAAAAGAGGGTAATACAGTTCCGTTCATTGCACGCTATCGTAAAGAAATGACTGGAGCATTAGACGAAGTACAAATTAGAGAAATCGAAGACGTACATCATTATTTAGAAAATTTATTAAAACGTAAAGAAGAAGTACAAAGATTGATTGAAGAACAAGGCAAACTAACACCTGAATTAGAACAAGCTATTCAAAAAGCAGAAAAAATGCAACAATTAGAAGATATATATCGACCTTTTAAACAAAAAAGACGTACAAAAGCAACAATCGCTAAAGAAAAGGGATTAGAGCCATTCGCTTTATGGATATTGTCTAGCCCTAAAGATGCTGATATTGATGAAAAAGCGTGTCAATTTTTATCTGAAGAAGTAGAAACGATAGAAGATGCTTTAATAGGAGCACATGAAATTATAGCAGAAACAATTAGCGATACAGCAAAGTATCGTGAATGGATTAGACAATATACATTTAAATATGGTTCTATTGTGTCTACTGTAAAAGATGAGAGTAAAGATGAAAAACATGTTTATGAAATGTATTATGAGTTTCAAGAATTGGTTACTAAAATACGTCCGCATCGTGTTTTAGCATTAAATCGTGGAGAAAAGGAAGATGTTTTAAAAGTAGATGTGACTATTGATACGCAGAAAATTATGGAGTATTTGGAAAAACAGCTTATCAAATACCCTAATAATGTTACTGCTGAATATATAAGAAAAGCAATCGAAGATGCTTATAAACGTTTTATTGCACCAAGTATTGAACGAGATATTCGTAATGAATTAACAGAAATAGCAGATACACAAGCTATTCAAGTATTTGGTGAAAACTTAAAAAATTTATTGTTACAACCACCAATGAAAGAACGTGTTATTTTAGGATTAGACCCAGCCTATCGAACAGGATGCAAATTAGCGATTATTGATGAAACAGGACGTGTACTGGCAAAAAGCGTGATTTATCCTCATAAACCAGCTCCAGAATATAAACGACAAGAAGCTGGAAAAATTTTCTGCGACTTATTAGAAATGTATCATGTTACGATGATTGCGATTGGGAATGGAACAGCTAGTCGTGAATCTGAACAATTTGTTGCTACTCAGATTAAACAGTTAAATCGTCCAGTACACTATGTCATTGTGAATGAAGCAGGCGCATCTGTTTACTCTGCAAGTGATATTGCGAGATTGGAGTTTCCAGATTATCAAGTAGAAGAACGCAGTGCCGTGAGTATTGCACGTCGTTTACAAGATCCATTGGCGGAATTAGTAAAAATTGATCCTAAATCTGTAGGAGTTGGGCAATATCAACATGATGTTTCACAAAAACAACTAACAAATCAACTAGATTTTATTGTTGAAACAGTTGTGAACCAAGTAGGTGTTAATTTAAATACAGCGAGTGCATCTTTATTACAATATGTTGCCGGTATGAATAAAACGATTGCGAATAATATTGTTGCTTATCGTGATGAGCATGGTGCCTTTAAAAATCGTTTTGAACTAAAAAAAGTTGCTAGACTAGGTGATAAAGCTTTTGAACAAGCAGCAGGATTTTTACGAGTGGTTGGTGGAGAAACGATATTGGATAATACGCCAATACACCCAGAATCTTATACAGAAACCAAAGCATTATTGCATGCATTTAACATTCAAATAGATGCTCTTGGACAAGAAGAAACAACAGATGTTTTAAAAACGATTGATGTTGAAAAAGCAACACATCTAACAGGATTAGGACAAGAAACCGTCACAGATATTTTAGAAGCACTACAAAAGCCGGGTAGAGATATGCGTGATGATATACCCGCACCAATTTTAAGAAGTGATGTCATGACAATGGAAGATTTAAAAGTCGGCATGTCACTAGAGGGTACAGTTCGAAATGTTGTTGATTTTGGGGCTTTTGTAGATATTGGTGTAAAACAAGATGGGCTTGTTCATCTATCTAAAATGAGTCAAAAATTTGTAAAATCTGCCAGCGATATTGTGTCTGTTGGTGATATAGTAACGGTATGGATTGATGCCGTCGATATAGTAAAAAACAGAATTTCTTTAAGTATGGTACCTTTAGATGACAAATGAGGAACTACAAAAACTTGTTGAATGTATCTCTTTAACATTTTTTAAACAGCCATTTGTTCATCAAGCAATTTTTAACCCTCGATTAAAAACAACGGGTGGTAGGTATCATCTTAAAACACACAATTTAGATTTTAATCCCAAAATAGTAGTTATATTTGGAAAAGATGAATTGATTGGTGTTATTAAGCACGAATTATGTCATTATCATCTACATTTACAAGGTTTAGGATATAAGCATCAAGACAAAGATTTTAAACAATTATTAAAACAAGTTGGTGGCAGTCGCTACGTCAAAAATGTCAATCAAAAACAACCAAAATATACTTATCAATGTACCGGTTGCCAACAAGTGATTTATCGACAACGACGATTTAATGTGTCGAAATACATTTGTTCAAAATGTCGTCATTCATTTAAAGAAATCCCATTTTAAGAGTGAAAAACTTTATGAAATGGGGTTTTTATTTTGCTTTTTTGATGAATTTTAATGGCATGTGGGAATTTTCTTTTTTTGTAACAAAATCATGACAAAAATAACAAACGTGTAACATCGGAAAATTTATGTAACAGAGATATTAAAGATATATAAAAGAAAACGTTTTCTTGTTTTAAACGAAAAACTTTTTGTGCTAGCATGACAAGGTGATTAGAACATCACTAATTTTTGTATAGTTAAAATACAAAACATTATTTGCTAAATAAAAGATAAAAAGAGCAAATAAGTAAAAATGAAATCAAAACATCGAAGAATGTTTCGGTTTCAAAAAGAAATGGAGATTATATCATGCATTTAAAAAATTTATATAAAAAGATGTTATCAAAAACAGCAGTAGCGATGACGGTACTAACAATGACAGCAATGTTTATACCACAGTCAGTAACAGTACATGCAGAATCGACTGTTAAATTATGGGAACCAAGAAGTATTCAACACATTAGACAAAGTATCCAAAAAACAAACGAAGGAATGAAACAATATACCGTTCAATTTGGAGATACACTATTTGGTATTTCATGGGCAACAAATATTCCTTTTTACCAATTATTACGTTTGAATGATGTGTCGGATGGACAATTACTAAAAATTGGGACTGTTTTAACACTGAATGAAGACGAAACACAATTAACGATTGAAAGAGAAGATTATAATAAAATATATGATTTAAATACAGGGGAAGAGATTGAACAAGTAAAATTTGTTGAAAATCCCGTTTTAACTCCAGCAAGTTATTCATTAAATCAATTTATGTTTTTAGGAATTATTAACTGGAGTGGTTATAAATTTACATATTATTCACAATCAGTCTTACCAGGAGGCGGATTGCGCATCCCAGGGCGTCATGTCAATGCGAATGGATATGTTGTTGACGGAGATGGTTATATTGTTTTAGCAAATAATGCACCTATTGGGACAGTAATTGATACACCATTTGGTGCAAAAGGAAAAGTGTATGATCGAGGAACCGTAGGTAATCATTTTGATGTATATATTCGATAATATAGATAGTCTGTAGAGAATTTAGATTCAAATAAGAAATAGGCTATACATCTTTTACATTCATTAAGTATATTTAAAACATACAATGATATTAACAGAAAAGAAGCGATATCCTAATATCTAAAAATGTTAGGATACTGCTTCTTTTAATATATGTAGTTAAAATAAGGTGTATAAATCTTGTAATGCATCAACTGTATAAGTAATAGGGTGTGCCAATGTATTAGGTTGATGTGTTGGGTTAATCCAACATGTATCAATTCCGGTATTTTGTCCACCTTTTATATCTGCTCCTAATGAATCACCGATGATTAAAACGGATGATGTATCAGTAATGTTCATCTCTTGCCATATTGTATCAAAGAAACGTTTGTCGGGTTTTTGAAATCCAACTTTGTCTGATACAAAAATATGTTTAAAGTAAGGCAATAATCCATTGTTTTTCAAACGAGCCATTTGTGTGTCATAGACACCATTGGTAACAATAGCAAGTTGATGTGTTTTTGATACGGTATCAATTAATTCTAAAGCCCCGTCTAGTAGTTGATTGCCTATTGTTAAATAGGAACGATATAATATATCGCATTCTTTTCCAGATACAGAGAGTTGATAGTGTGCAAAAAATTGTTCAAAACGACTTGATAAAACAGTGGCTCTATCTAGTTTGCCTAATTCATAATCTTTCCATAATGGTTCATTGATAGATAAATAAAGTTGAAATGTTGTGTCCGTATAGTCGATATTGTGATGTGCTAATAATTGTTTAAAAGCAATATGTTCAGCCTTTTTAAAATCTAATAAAGTATCATCTATATCAAATAAAAGTGTTTTATAATTTTTTAACATAATTTAGCCTCCGTTTTTATTATAGGGGAGGAAGTCCTTTTTTTCTAGTAGCAATTTAGACACAAACAGTATAAAATAGAAGGGACTAGGAATAAAGGAAGTACAAACATGGCTACAAAAAAGAAGAAAGCAATTATAAAATCAGAACCACTAGAGTTAGTAGATGGCTACTACATTCCCGTAGAAATAGTGGATTCTTATAAACGATTACGTGCTTATTGTGTTTCTGAATTACTAGATGTTTTTCGTACCTTTTGTCATTCGGTAGAATGTATGTATGAGGACGGGTTAATGGTTGTATCTGCTATTGACAATCAAACAAATGTTGCTTATCGCGTTGATATAACACCGCAGACGGTATCTCAAATTGAAAAAGCTATTGGGACGAAAAAAATACAAAATTATATTGAACAATTAAAGGAGAATGGCGTATGGATAAGATAAAAGAGCAAATTCTAGCTTTATTAGAAAATAATGGTAGATTAACATACGAAGAATTGGCAGCATTAGTAGGTGAAAGTGTCGATACTGTAAAAGAGATTGTGAAAGCATTAGAAAAAGAAGGTATTATTTGTGGCTATCAAGCACTTGTTAATTGGGATAAAACAAATGATCATGATGTATCTGCCGTTATTGAATTAAAAGTAACACCACAAAAAGGTAGTGGATTTGATGATATTGCAGAACAAATTTACCGTTATCCAGAAGTAGAAGCACTGTATTTAATGTCAGGAAGTTATGATTTCTTAGTGATTTTAAGAAAAGCACCAATGAAATCTATTGCGAAGTTTGTCAACCAACTAGCTGTGTTAGATGATGTTGTGAGTACGGCAACACATATTGTATTGGTACGTTACAAAGACCATAATAAAATTCTTTTCCAAAACAAAAAAGATCAACGAATGGTGGTAAGTCAATGAGAAACCCGTTAAACAAAAAAGTAACCTCTTTAACATCTTCGGGTATTCGTCGCTTTTTTGAAATAGCAGCAACGATTGAAGATGTCATTTCTTTAGGTGTTGGGGAGCCTGATTTTGATACACCTTGGCATGTTAGAGAAGAAGCGATTACGAAATTGCGACAAGGGAGTACCTTTTATTCGCCAAATGCAGGCTTGTATGATTTACGAGTAGGCATTGCCGATTTTAACAAACGAAAATATCAATTAGATTATGATCCGAAAGATGAAATTATTGTGACTGTAGGCTGTAGTGAGGGGATTGATTTAGCACTCCGTACGATGATAGATAATGGAGATGAAGTTATTGTATTAGATCCATCTTATGTATCTTATATACCAACCATTACTTTAGCAGGAGGAGTACCCGTACTCATTTCTTTAGATGAAAAAGAAAAATTTCGTCTAACTCCTGAAAAATTAGAAGCTGCCATTACACCTAAAACAAAAATGGTTATTATTTCTTATCCAAATAATCCAACTGGGGCGATTATGGAAAAAGAAGATTTAGAAAAAATTGCTGAAGTAATTAAAAAGCATGATATTTTTGTATTAAGTGATGAAATATACAGTGAATTAACCTATACAGATACTCCGCATTATAGTATTGCGAATATTGAAGGTATGAAAGAAAGAACTATTGTATTAAATGGTTTTTCAAAAGCTTTTGCCATGACAGGTTGGCGTTTAGGATATGCTTTAGGACCAGCCATTGTCATTAACGAAATGATAAAAATTCATCAGTACACTGTGATTGCTCCTTCAACTGTAGGACAGTATGCAGGTATTGTGGCAATATCTGATTGTGATGATGAAATAGAATATATGCGTACATCCTATAATCAACGTAGACGTTATTTATTAAGTATGTTTGAATCAATGAATTTAGAGTGCTTTGAACCAGAGGGTGCATTCTATGTCTTTTTAAATATCAAAAAATTTGGTTTAAGTTCAAATGATTTTTGTGAAAGATTATTAAGAGAACATAAATTAGCGATTGTACCAGGATCAGCTTTTGGAGAAGGCGGAGAGGGATTTGTCCGTATTTCTTATGCGTATTCTATTGAAGAATTACAAGAAGCAATGAATAGATTAAAAATTTTTATTGATACAATTTAATAAAATAAGAGAAGCACGTTGGTTATCAACGTGTTTTTTAGTGTATCTAAAATAATATTTTTACTTGCAATTTAGAATACGATACTTTATAATAAAACGTAATTATTACTATTTAAGGTAATTAGGAGGTAAAATGGCCAAAAAATCAAAAATAATAAAAGCGATGAAGCAAAGAGAACTCATTGAAAAATATGCATCTATTCGAAAAGAATTAAAAGCAAAAGGCGATATAGAAGGTTTAAGAAAATTACCGAAAAATGCTAATCCAATTCGCTATAAAAATAGAGATTTATTAGACGGACGTCCAAGAGGCTATATGAGAAAATTTGGTTTATCACGTGTGAACTTTAGAGAATTAGCTTTAAAAGGTCAGCTTGTAGGCGTGAAAAAAGCAAGTTGGTAATATACTAAGAACGAAGAAAGAAGACGAGGATATGGAAAAACAAGATATTTCAAGTGCGTATCGCAGATTAAAAAGTCCAAATAAAAAAACGAGAGAACGTGCTTTAAAAATTATTAAAGCAATCAAGAAAAAAAGAAAGCTATCTGCGTAGTATCACATTATATAGGTATAGGCTAAAAAACTTGGTACACGTACCAAGTTTTTTTATATGGTTCTTCTTCCAATCTGTTGGAGAATGTCCTCCACTAATACGATTTATTATAGAGTTTTAATGGCTATTCGTTAAGTTGTGTTGGTGGAGAAAAAAGGAACGAAAAAGATGGAGCCATTCACCACCTTTTTCGTTCCTTTTTTCTGCCATGAGAATGATGTTGTATGATTAAAATAAAAAGGTATTTCTCATGTATGGTTATATATTTATTTATTGATGAAGTGTTCAATATCGTTTTGTAATTGTTGAATTTGCATTTCTTGTGTTTGAACAGTTTGTTTTAATGTTTGGATTTCTTGTTCAAGTTTTTGCATTGTAGTTGGTTGATTGACACTGCTAGCTGATGTTGACGTACGGTAAAGTTGTACAAGAACAATGAGTAATAGACTAATCGCTAAAATATAAATCCAACTTAATTTAAGGACTTCTTTATTAAAATGTTTAATGTATGTTCTTAATGATGTCTTTTTTGTCATGCTAAGTTCTCCTCATTTACAAAATGATAAATGGCTTTTGCAACACCACTTTCAAAATTTTTATCTGTGACATAACGTGCGGCTTTCTTTAAATTTGGTACAGCATTCCCCATAGCAACACCATATCCTACAACAGAAATCATAGAATAGTCATTCATATTATCGCCGATTGCAAAAACATCTTCAAGTGAAATATTCATTTGTCTTGCCATATCTTTTACAGCAATGCCTTTTTGAGCATAAAGACTATTGATTTCAATATTTTCAGGATGTGATGATGTAATAGATACATCGCTTAGCTGAGAGATGTCTTGTCTAAACGCATCTAATTGTTCGTTTTGTACTGTATTACAAACAAAAATTTTTAATACTTTATCTGTCTTTTCTTCTTTAATAAATTGTTGTAATGATGAAACATAAGATACGGGAAATTCTTTTAATTTTTCTTTAACAGCCAATTCAATTTCTTCAGGTGTACCATTGTGTAAACGTCCAGAGATAAATGTTTTCATCATCATTTCCCGCTTTTTAGGTTGATCTGATAAAATACCTGACAACATCATCAATTCGATGAATAATGTATCATATTTTTCTGCAATTTCTAGAACTGCTAAGACATTATTAGGCGATATGGCGTTGACTTTTATCAATTCTTGATGCTCGTTATAAATGGCTGCACCATTTGCAGAAATAATCGGGCAATGTAAATCAGCAGCTTTTAAAGCTGGTAATGCTTCATTGAGATGACGACCGGTTGCGATGACAAAGGGAATTCCCTTTTTAGTTGTGTATAAAATGGCATCTTTATTTTCTTTTGTAACATTTAATGTGTTATCTAATAAAGTGCCGTCCATATCAGAAACAATTAATTTTATCATAGTTACCTCCAATCATTAGTATAGTGTAACATGTTTTAAAAGGTTTGTGTTGAAAAAAGATACACGAAGGTGTATTCTTTACAAGATAGGAGATAATACATTGATGAAAAGAAAATATAAAATAGTGGTATCACGTGCTTTTGGAATGAGTTTGATGATTATAGCGTCCTTTTTAGTTGTTTTATTGATATTGGCGCAATCACATTCAAAGCAAGAGGAAAACCAAGCAAATCATACCGGAATTGCAGAGCAAGAAAAAATAGATTTTTTTTCAAAAATAGCAGTATCTGCACAAGAAAATCAAGAAAAATATGGTGTTTTATCTAGCATTACAATGGCACAAGCAGGGTTAGAATCAGAATATGGACGTAGTCAATTAGCATCAAAATATTATAATTTATTTGGTGTAAAAGGTAGTCAATACGATGGTGTTGCATTGCCAACTAAAGAATTTTATAATGGGCAATGGCATACGGTTCATGCTTATTTTAAAGTATACCCTAGCTGGAAAGAGTCTATTGAGCAACACGGGCGATTATTACATAAAGGAACGAGTTGGAATGAAGCACAATATAAAGCGGTGATTGAAGCAAAAAATTATAAACAAGCAGCGTTAGCACTTGTTGAGGGAGGCTATGCGACAGATCCTCAATATGCAGAAAAAATTGTGTCTATTATTGAAACGTATCAACTATATAAATATGACAAATAATAAAATAAAGAGCATGAATCGTTTTAGCTATTCATGCTCTTTATTTTTGTTTTATGCGTGCATAAATGTTTTGATTTCTTCTTCGCTCATTGAAGAATCGCATTTAACAAATACATCTTCTCCATGTACATGTAAAAATGCAGGTACTGTTGGCATATTGTATTTGTCACGGAATGCTTTTAATGCTTCCAACTCACTTGGTTCTTCACTGTTAATGAAGTAGACTTTAGCACCTGTTTCTTTGACAACATGTGATAATTTTGTTGCGAATTTACGACAATATGGGCAAGTACCACGACCAATGAAAAATGTTTCATCTTCTTTATTTTGAATTGCTTCAATTGCACGTGAAACAGTTGTTTCTGTTAAAACAGCAATATCTTGTTTAAATTGTTCCATAAGACACCTCTTTATTTTAGATAATAATAGTATGCCATAAAATAAAAGAATGACAAAGAAATTTGCTTGAATTTGTGTTATGATACACATGAGTTTAAAGATGATAAGGAAAAGATATGAGATTAGATAAATTATTATTTGAATTAGGTTACGGTTCAAGAGGATTCGTTAAAAAAATACTTTCGGCTAGACAAGTTCGTGTTGACGAAGAGATTGTTACGTTGGGTAATACAAATGTTAGTCCAATGATACAAAATATATATGTACAAAATAAGCGTGTTATTTACACCAAAGAGGCGTACTATATGTTAAATAAACCAATTGGTGTTGTCACGGCAGTGACTGATAAAAAGCACCAAACGGTTATTGATTGTATTGATGAGAAAGACAAAAAAATAGGACTTTATCCAGTGGGGCGATTAGATAGAGATACAAAAGGCTTAGTTTTTATCACAAATAATGGTCCTTTAGGATTTAGAATGTTACATCCAAAATATCATGTATCCAAACGTTATGAAGTTGTTGTAAATGCTTGCTTGACGCAAGAAGATGTGATTGCGTTTCGAAACGGTATTACTTTTTTAGACGGATATACTTGTCAATCAGCATCATTGACTATTATTCAAGCAAGTGATACAAAAAGTATAGCTTTGGTCGATATACATGAGGGTAAATTTCATCAAATTAAAAAAATGTTTTTAAGTGTAGGAAAGAAGGTTATTTCTTTAACAAGAATTTCCTTTGCAGAGTTAGTGTTAGATTCTTCGCTAAAAGAGGGAGAATATAGAGCCTTAACGCCAAATGAACTACAACAATTAAAAAAATATTTACAATAGGGGGTAAAAAATGGTCATAAAAGAAACATATCGTTTAATGACAAAAAATAAATGTGAATTTTTAAATATTATTTTATTTACCCAATTTATGATTTTGTTTGGCAGTTTTTCAATTATGAAATATTGCTTGAAATGGTTATTAGTATTCGTGGGTACAAAAAGTTTAACATTAGATAGTATACCGAATATTTTATTTTCACCAATAGCTTGGCTACTGCTGATTGTGATACTACTGATTGCGACAATAAGTATTTACTTTGAATTGTCTACTATTATGCTAGGTATTATGGCGTACAAACATCAAAAAAGTCTTTCTTTGAGAGCTATTTTTCATCATACAATAAAAAATTTAAAAGAAGATATTTCTCCACAATTTATATGGCTATTACTGTACTTTGTATCCGCTATTCCAATTACACAGCTAGGGTATCATAGTTTTTTATTAAATAAACTTTCTGTGCCGACTTTTATCTCATTAGAATTACAAAAATATTTTTTCTTTATGTTGTTATATATTGTATTTCTTCTTGTGTCAATTTATATTCATATTCGGCTTATATACGCTTTACCTTTACTTGTACTAAGTCGTTTTACTATAAAACAATCATTTGTTAAAAGTTGGGCATTAACGAAAGCAAAAGGTAGTTTTGTGGTCGTGCCATATTTATGGATATGGGGTGTATTTCAAATAGGACAGCATAGTGTTGCTTTTTTGAGTGAAAAAAGCATTTTGCTGCTTGGACATGAGATGACCTTTATAAAACTGATGATGAGTAGTACTATACTGGCTTTGAGTATATTGATTATTTGTTTTTTACATTTTTCACTCAAAATTTGCATTTCTGTATTATTAGTTGATGTGTTGTTTAAAAAAGAGTTGGTGACAGATACATACTATTTAGACAAACAATATAAGCAGTATCCTATTATGCGTTGGATAAAGTATTTTGGATTATCTAGTATTATTTGTTTTATTTATGGAATAACTTGCGTGTATATGTTTTTCTATCAATTTGAAGATAAAACAGTTGTTATTGCACACCGAGGAGATAGTGTACATGCAGTTGAAAATTCCATTGAAGCATTGGAAAATGCTGCAAAACAATCTGCTGATTATGTTGAAATTGATATAAGATTGACAAAAGATAATCGCTTTATTGTTAGTCATGATAATAATATAAAACGTCTGTCTAAACTCAATAAAAAAATTTCGGATAGTTTATTCGACGAAATACATGGTGTTTCCGTCACAGACGGTATACATGTTTCGTCTTTAGTATCATTAGAAGAATACATTGAAAAAGCAAAACAACTCGGTATAAAATTGGTAGTTGAAATAAAACATCACGGAAAGGAAAAATCAGATTATTTGGCATTACTCGCAAATATTTTTAAACGATATGATGTTGAAAAAGATTATATTGTACAATCTTTAGACAAAGAAATAATTGAAACATTCCAACAAAAAGCACCGAATATGAAAGTGGGATATATTGTTCCATTCCAGTTTGGTGGCATTCCAGATACAACTGTTGATTTTCTTGTGGTAGAAGAAAGTTCTTACAATCATCATGTACAAGATTTAGCACATTTTTCTAGTAAAAAGATGTTTGTTTGGACTGTTAATACAAAAAAAGAAATAAGACGACATTTATTTGAACAAACGGACGGTATTATTACGGATAAATTAGATTTAGTGCATCAAACTAAAAATGAATTATCTGATAATCATTCGCTTATTCAACGTTATAAAAATGTCAGCCAATATTTATTTGTCCAATTAGTGAAGTAACCTGTTTTTAAAATAGACAAACATTTGATTGAATAAGATAACATGATATAATGAAAGGGACACTATATAGTAAGAGGTAAATAAAATGATTACATTAAAATCAAATCGTGAAATTGAAGAAATGGAGAAGTCGGGTGCTCTATTGGCAAGTGTTCACGTAGCACTACGTGACTTTATTAAGCCGGGTATTACAACATTAGACATTGATAAATATGTTCATAAACTCATTGAAAAAGGTGGCGGGATTGCTGCTCAAATTGGATATGAAGGGTATAAATTTGCGACGTGTACGAGTGTGAACGATGAAATTTGTCATGGATTACCTAGTCACCGTGTTTTAAAATCAGGAGATATTGTTAAAGTAGATATGTGTGTTGATTTAAATGGAGCGATTTCTGATTCTTGTTGGTGCTACGCTGTTGGTGATGTGTCAGAGGATATAAAAAAACTAATGGAAGTTACTAAACAAGCCATGTATTTAGGTATCGAACAAGCTAAAGTAGGTAATCGTATTGGAGATATTGGTCATGCCATTCAAACGTATGTAGAAAGTCATGGTTATGGCGTCGTACGTGATTTTATTGGACATGGTGTTGGACCAACCATCCATGAAGGACCGGCAGTACCGCACTATGGTGAAAAAGGAAAAGGATTGCGTTTGAAAGAAGGTATGACCATTACTATCGAGCCAATGGTTAATACGGGAACATGGCAAATGAAAATGGATGATAATGGATGGACAGCACGTACAAAAGATGGCGGATTGAGTTGTCAGTATGAGCACACATTGGCGATCACGAAAGAGGGTCCAAAATTATTAACACAACAACCAGAATAATAAGGAGAAAATAATATGAGTATTCTAGTCACAGGTGGAGCAGGATACATCGGTTCACATACCGTAGTAGAATTATTAGAGCAAGAAAAAGATGTTATCATTGTGGATAATTTTTCAAATAGTAGTCCAGTTGTTTTAGAACGTATTGCACAAATTACAGGGAAGCAACCACGTTTTTATGAAGTAGATGTTACAGATAAACAAGCATTAAGCTATATTTTTGCACAAGAACAAATTGAAGCAGTTATTCATTTTGCTGGCTTTAAAGCTGTTGGAGAATCTGTTCAAAAACCAATTATGTATTATCAAAATAATTTAATATCCACATTAACTTTAGTCGATGTGATGTCTAAATACGGCGTGAAAAACATTGTGTTTAGTTCGAGTGCTACGGTATATGGTTTAGATAATGTATTTCCATTTGTTGAAACAATGCCAACAAGTGCAACCAATCCTTACGGATACACAAAAGTGATGTGTGAACAAATTTTAAAAGATGTTTCTGTATCAGATAGTGACTTTAGTGTTGCTTTGTTGCGTTATTTTAATCCGATTGGAGCACATGAATCGGGCATGATTGGTGAAAATCCAAATGGTATTCCTAATAATCTAATGCCATATATTTCTCAAGTAGCAGTAGGGAAATTAAAAGAATTAACAGTATTTGGTAATGACTATGATACGATTGATGGGACAGGTGTCAGAGATTATATCCATGTTGTCGATTTAGCAAAAGGACATGTGAAAGCACTAGAAAAAATTATGACACAAACAGGTGTTCGTATTTATAATTTAGGCTCAGGAAAAGGAACAAGTGTGTTAGAATTGTTACGAGCATTTGAAAGAGTATCAGGTGTTCATATTCCGTTTAAAATTTCAGAACGAAGAGCAGGAGATATTGCCACATGCTATGCTAATCCAACATTAGCATTGGAAGAATTGCATTGGCAAACGGAAAAAACGATTGATGATATGTGCCAAGATACATGGCGTTGGCAATCGCAAAATCCTAAAGGGTATTGATAAATAAGAAAACGAGTTGAAATGATGTTTTAAAGCATCGTTTCAACTCGTTTTTAGTAAATGGAAAATCTTTTTTCTAAATAATTTTGTCCTATGGCGTAACTAGTACAAATTACCCAATAAACTAGTGCTACAACGATATATGCTGTCATATAGTCGGAATTAGCTCCTCCAACAATTTTTGCTTTATTAAAAATATCGGGTACAGTAATCATCGCTGTTAATGACGTACCTTTTACCATATCTAATAAAACATTACTCAAAGACGGCACGCAAATACGTATTGCTTGTGGGATAATGACTTTTTTAAAGATTTGCCATGTATTTAATCCTAATGAATAAGAAGCATCCCATTGTCCTTTATCAATCGACAATAGTGCCGCACGGATAATTTCAGATGTGTAGGCACTCGACATCATTGTAAAAGCAATGATAGAAGCTGTAATGGCATCAAATTGGATTTTCATAAATGGCAAGCCAAAGTAAATGAGAAAAAGTAATACCATCAATGGTGTGCCTCGCATCAATGAAATATGTATGTTTGCGATCCAACGTAAAGGTGTAAAGGTGGACATTTTCATTAAGGCGATTATAAAACCAAAAATATTTGCTAGTAAAAAACTAATAAGCGATAGAGATAAAGTGTAGGGTAACCCTTCTAAAATGATAGGGAGAGCTTTTTGTGCGAGTTCTACATTAAAAAATGCTTGCCAGTTTATCAATGAAATTCCTCCTGAATAAGTATCCCCACTTAAAAAGTGGGGATATGTTTATTTTGAAACGTCTACTACGGGAAGTGATTTTACATCTTCTGCTTGATGTGTTAAATCTTGACCTGCATAATATTTTTCGGAAATAGCTTTTAAAGAACCGTCTTTTTTCATGGCTTCAATTACTTCGTCTAGTTTTGTTTTTAAAGAAGTATCTTCTTTTGACATAACGATACCTTGCTCTGTTGGATTATATTTTGCATCGCCCATTTTAACTTTAATATCTGGGAATTTTTGTTTTACCCAAGCTACAGCGATTACTTGTGTGTAATAGTCATTTGGAATAAAGTCGGTACGTCCGGTAGACACATCACGTAAGTAAACATCATTTGTTACATTGTCGTAAATAACAGGTTCTGCTCCTAGTTTTTCGGCGATTTTCATATATTGTGTTCCTGCACCACCACCGGCTTTTTTTCCAGTCCAGTCTGTTAAATCAGCTTTTCCGATATTTGATGAGCCGTCTTCTCTAACAATCATGCCACCAACAGAATATTTATAAGGGATTGAAAAATGATATTTTTTTAAACGTTCAGGCGTTGTGTCAAAATTATTGACAGCAATATCCACTTTTTGACTATCAACAGATGTGAAAGCTTCGGCAACACCGATTTCAACAAATTCAATATTGATGTTTAAACGTTTTCCAATTTCTTTTAGCATGTCAATTTCATAACCGACAAGTTCTTTATTGTCATTATAGTAAGAGGTTGGAAAGAGTGTTCCGGGTGTAGCCACTTTTAATACACCGGCTTTTTGGACACGTTCCCAAACACTTTCTTTGTTAGTTGTTTCTGTTGCTTTTTCATTTGTTTTTTGAGAGCAAGCAGTTAATGTAAAGATAAATAGAAAGCTAAATAATAGCATCAATTTTTTCTTCATAGTTATATCTCCTTTTGATTTGTTGGGGAAATAGTATCATCTTATATAACAGAAGTCAATATAAAAGAAACAGATAAACGTTAATAAATCAATGTTTTCGTGTGTTATAAAACAAAAGAGATTTGTGTTATATAACAATTTGTCTTATGTTTTTGAGCAAAGTAGTAGGCAATTTATTGTTTTTATGGATAATTAAGGAAGAAGAATAAACAAAGGAGATACATGTTTATGCATAAAGTAGATTATATTGTTATTGGTGGAGGTAGTGGAGGTATCGCTTCTGCAAACCGTGCTGCTATGTATGGTGCAAAAGTTGTTGTGATAGAGCAAAGTCATTTAGGTGGGACATGTGTGAATCTTGGATGTGTACCTAAAAAAATTATGTGGTACGGTGCTCAAGTAGCGGACACATTAAATTTGTATGCTAAAGGATATGGCTTTACAGTTGATAACACATTTCGTTTTGAAACTTTATTAAAAAACAGGGATGCCTACATTGAAAGATCTAGAGCATCTTATACACGCACTTTTGACAAAAATGGGGTTCAAGTCATTGATGGATTAGCAAGTTTTATTGACAATCACACAGTAGAAGTGAATGGGGAGTTTTATACAGCACCACATATTTTGATTGCAACGGGAGGTAAACCAAGTGTGCCTGATGTAGAAGGTGTGGAGTTAGGAGAAACATCGGATGATTTCTTTGGTTGGACGACATTGCCTAAGTCAGTTGCTGTTGTAGGTGCAGGGTATATTGCGGTCGAATTAGCAGGTGTGTTAAATAGTTTAGGGGTTAAAGTTGATTTATTAGTTCGAGGAGATAAACCATTACGTTATTTTGATGATATGTTATCGGATACTTTAGTATCTGAAATGGAAAAAAGTGGTATCGTACTTCATAAACATGCCATTACAAAATCTCTACATAGACGTCTTGACGGTTTATTAACACTAACAACAAGAACAGGGCAAGCGATTGATGTAGAACGTGTGATTTGGGCAACTGGAAGAACGCCAAATACGCATAAATTAGGACTTGAAAATACAGATATTGTTGTAGATGAGTTAGGGTTTATTAAAACAGATGATTATCAAAACACAACTGTTTCTGGTGTGTATTCGGTAGGAGATGTGACAGGTAGACCGGCTTTAACGCCAGTTGCGATTGCTGCAGGTAGACGTTTATCAGAACGATTGTTTAATGGTAAAACAAATGAAAAATTAGATTACCATTTAATTCCAACTGTTATTTTTTCACATCCTGCCATTGGATCGGTTGGTTTAACAGAAAAGCAAGCTATTGATGAATTTGGAAAAGAAGAAATTAAAGTATATACGGCAGAATTTGCTTCTATGTACACGGCTGTGACCGACCATAGACAAGTTGTAAAAATGAAACTTATCACACAAGGTGAACATGAAAAAGTAGTAGGGTTACATGGTATTGGATATGGTGTCGATGAAATGATACAAGGGTTTGCCGTAGCGATGAAAATGGGAGCAACCAAAAAAGATTTTGATAATACCATTGCTATTCATCCTACAGGTTCTGAAGAATTTGTTACAATGAGATAATATGCGTATTAGAATACGAATATGTCGGTTATAGAGCATATAGAAATGAGTATGTAAATATTGATAAATTCTGATAAGATACTCGATGTTTTTGTGGTGGAAATATATTCATAAAAGCAGTCTATTATGGCTTGTTGAAGAAAAAAATTAGAATTTCTATAAAATAAAACTTGACGTTTTTTAGGAATGTTTAGTATAATATATGGGAACAATTTCTTTACATATTAGATAACTTTATATTTAAAGAATCGTTACACACAGTGTTCGGAGGGAGGGAAGCTATTATGTCAAAAACAGTTGTTCGTAAAAACGAAACGCTTGATGATGCTCTTCGTCGCTTTAAACGTAATGTGTCAAAAACTGGTACTCTACAAGAAGTTCGCAAACGTGAATTCTATGAAAAACCAAGTGTAAGACGTAAGAAAAAATCTGAAGCAGCACGTAAACGTAAGTTCTAATAATAGTGAAAACAGGCTGAGCATCGCTCAGCCTGTTTTGTAAATAAAAGAAAGGGAGTGTGTATATGACACTAATGGAACAATTAAATACAGATATGAAAGAAGCAATGAAAGCCAAAGATAAAGAACGTTTATCTGTCATTCGCATGTTGAAAGCATCTGTACAAAAAGAACAGATTGAAGTAGGTAGAGATTTAACAGATGATGAGGCTTTAACGATATTATCTCGTGAATTAAAACAAAGAAAAGATTCTATTCGTGAATTTGAAAAAGCGGGTCGAACAGACTTGGCAGAAAAAACACAATTTGAAGTTGGCGTTGTGGAACAATATATGCCAAAACAGTTATCAGAAGATGAAGTAAAAGAAGTGTTAAAGGCAATCATTCAAGAAGTTGGTGCAACATCTGCAAGTGATTTTGGAAAAGTCATGGGAAAAGCAATGGCAACATTAAAAGGTCAAGCTGATGGGAATATTGTCAACAAATTAGTGAAAGAGTTATTGCAATAATGATAAAACAGCGGTAAACATCTTGTTTACGGCTGTTTTTATTCATATTTTAAATGATTTATGTTAAAATAAAGAGAAGTATTCTTGAAAGAAGGTATCTTATTGGAACATATTCGTGAAACACTGACAGTGTCAGATATGAATGAGCAAATAGCCTTATTTGGTGTTGAACATAAGTTTATGGAAATGATTGAAAAGCATTGTGGTGTGGATATTTCTACTAGAGGCGAAGCTATTCATGTTTCAGGAGAACAACAATCTGTTGAACAAGTAATTTCATTACTTGAAAAATTATTATGGCTGATTAGAAAAGGAATGCATTTATCTGAAACAGATGTTGTGACAGGATTAAAATTATTAGATAGACAAAGATTAGACGCATTTGAACAGTTGTATAGCGATGAAGTCGGAAAAACAACAAAGGGAGATATTATTCGTGCTAAAAATTTTGGGCAAAGACAATATGTTCGTTCGATTAAAAAATACGATATTGTTTTTGGGATTGGACCAGCAGGAACTGGTAAAACATTTTTAGCAGTTGTTTTGGCAATTAACGCTTTAAAAAATGGAGATGTGAAAAAAATTATTTTAACAAGACCTGCCGTAGAAGCTGGAGAAAATCTGGGATTTCTACCTGGAGATTTGAAAGAGAAAGTTGATCCTTATTTAAGACCTGTGTATGATGCGTTATATCAAGTGTTAGGTATGGAGCAAACCACACGTTTAATGGATAGAGGTGTAATTGAAATAGCGCCTTTGGCTTATATGAGAGGACGAACACTAGAAGATTCATTTGTTATTTTAGATGAAGCGCAAAATACAACGATTGCACAAATGAAGATGTTCTTAACTCGTTTAGGTTTTGGATCAAAAATGATTGTAAATGGAGATATTAGCCAAATAGATTTGGGCAAAGGTGTTAAAAGTGGATTGATTGATGCACAAGAAAAATTAGCGAGTGTGAAAGATATACGCTTTGTGACGTTTGATCAACATGATGTGGTGCGTCATCCTTTAGTAGCAAGTATTATTCAAGCGTATGGCACTCAAAATCAAAGGAAAGAAGAGTAGTGTATGAGGAGGGATAATTCGGTGTTCAAAAAATTTATTCGACAATTTGATGAAAAATTAGGTAGTTTTTATGTGCCCTTTGTGTTATTAGTGACGACAGCTATTTTGCTTTTGATGAGTTATCCAATCGTTAAACCTACAGAAACAGCCATTACATTAAATTCGGTTGCGACACAAACTATTCGGGCAAACAAAACCATTGAAGATATAGAAGCAACTGATAAAGCAAAAGCAGCCGTGGCAAAAAATGTGCAAGATATTTATGAAAATGATGAAACGATTGCTGTTAAAAAACTAGGAGAAGTGACTAAGTTTTTTGAAATTATTACAAATTTCAGAAAAGAATTAGCACAATCAGCAGATGCAACCATTCCGATTGCACAAAAAACAGCAGATATTATTTCGCGATTTTTTACAAGTTTAAATGATGAAAACAAAATCATTCATAATTACGCATACGGTTTTTCAGAGGCACTAATCAAAAAATTATTAGTAGCTTCAGAAACAGATTATAAAACGTATGAAACATTGACAAAAAAGGTCGTTGAACAAATTTTAAAAGAAGATATTTATCCGACGGATATTGCCAAATCACAATCTCAAGCAAATGCGCAAATATTGACATTAACGTATTTTGACGATGTACGTGAAACAGTGACAGAATTAGTAAGACCAGCGATTGTCGCAACAATGGTTGTGAATAAAGAAGCAACAATTTTAGAAGGTGAACGTGCTAAAGCGGGGGTTTTACCTGTTATGATTACACAAGGTGAAGTAATTGTACGTGAAGGCGAAGCCATTGGAGCAACAGCTTATCGAAAACTAACACTATTGGGCATGACGAATAATACTTATAACAATCAATTATTGATTGGTTGTTCGATTGTATTAGTGATGCAGTTTTCTTTAGTGTGGTACTTCATTTGTAAACAAGCAAAAACAAATACGAAAAGACATCTATATGTGAATATGTACGCAACACTTATGGTAATGCTAACTGGACTTGTGCTAGTAGCCAATTTAGTGCAAAAATCTGGATTAGAATATTTTTCACTTATTGTTCCAATTGGTGTGATTCCATTGTTTTTAATTCCTAAGGCAAAACGTCGTTTGGCAATTTTGTGTGTAAGCTTCCTAGTGACACTGTGTTTCTTCTTAGGAGATGGAGGCAATACCATTCAAACACAGCTTGTTTGGAAATTTTATGCACTCATTGCAATGTTTTCAACGGTTGTCGTTTCTGGCAAACGTAAAAAACCATTATTACAACACTTTATTGTGTTACTTATTTTGAATGTTGGTTTTATTATTGCATTAGCATTCTTCCATGATATTGCGATTACATCAAATACATTCATTCAAATGATGCTATACAGTATTTTAAATGCGATTTTAACAATTGGTATTTTGCGTATTGGGCAGCCGTATTTTGATATTTTATTTGAAGATAAAGCTGTGTTACGCATGTTGGAATTATCCAATCCGAATCAGCCGATGTTAAAAGAATTGATTGCTAAAGCACCGGGAACATATCATCATAGTATTATGGTGGCGAACTTAAGTGCCAATGCTGTTGAGTTGATTGGTGGAGATTCCTTATTTACAAGGGTGGCATGTTATTATCATGATGTTGGTAAATTGAAAAAGCCAATGTTTTTCGTGGAAAACTTGCCAAGTGGTATGGAAAATCCGCATAAATTATTAACACCTCAAGAAAGCCGTGATATTATTTTTGAACATGTTACAGCCGGTGTAGAGATGTTGAAAGAAGCTGGTATGCCACAAAGTATCATTGATATTTGTGCACAACATCATGGTACAACAATCATGAAATATTTTTATGTGACTGCTAAAGAAGATGATGATACTGTTGATGAAAAAGATTTTCGTTATCCAGGGCCAAGACCGACAACAAAAGAAGCTGCGGTGATTAGTATTGCTGATACAGTTGAAGCAGCGGCAAGATCAATGAAAAATCCTAGCTTTGAAGCAATTCGTGATTTGGTCAAAGGAACGATACAATCAAGAATAACAGATGGACAATTTGATGATTGCCCAATTACAATGAAAGAATTAAAAATTGTAGAAGATTCACTTATTACTGGGTTATCAAGCAGCTATCATACAAGAGTTGAATACCCAAAATTAAAAAAATAGAGAGGATAATATAATGAACATTGATTTGATTGATGAAACCAATCAGGTTTCTTCGGAGCATGCAGATTTAGTTGAGGAGATTATCATTTTTACAAGTGAGTATTTATCTTTACCTGAACAAGTAGAATGCTCAGTGACATTTGTGGATAATAAACGTATTCAAGAAATAAATAAAGAGTATAGAGGTAAAGACATGCCTACGGATGTCATTAGCTTTGCGTTAGATGATGAGGTAGATGGAGAAGTAGCCATTGATTTAGAAAAAATTGATAGTATGTTTCCACATCACATTGGAGATATTATTATTTCCATTGATAGAGCTAGAGAACAAGCACAAGAATTAGGACATTCCTTTGAAAGAGAATTAGGCTTTTTGGCATTACACGGCTTTTTACACTTGAATGGTTATGATCACATGACACCAGAAGAAGAAGTTGAAATGTTCAGTTTACAAAAAGAAATTTTGAAAACGTACGGATTAGGTCGTGATGGGCGTGCATAAGCAAACGACAAAAAATAAACATTTTTTACAGTCATTACGTCATGCATTACACGGTGTTAAAACGGCGTTTAAAGAAGAAAAGAATATGCAAAAGCACGTCATTACAGCGTGCTTTGTTATTACTTTAGGATTTTTATTACAATGTAATATATCAGAGTGGTTATGGTTAATACATTGTATTGTACTCGTATTGATTTTAGAACTTTTAAATACAGTAGCTGAAACATTAGTAGATGTTTTAACAGAAGGTAAGTATTATGAATGGGCAAAAAAGGTAAAAGATGTTGCGGCAGGAGCAGTGCTTATTGCATCTGTTTATGCGGCAATTGTAGGTATTATGATTTTTTTACCTAAATTATTAACATAGGAGAGTATATGAAAGAAAAGCAGTTTAAATCAGGATTTGTGGCGATTGTTGGTAGACCAAATGTCGGGAAATCGACACTATTAAATCGTATTATTGGTCAAAAAATTGCCATTATGAGTGATAAAGCACAAACAACACGAAATAAAATTCAAGGTGTTTATACAGATAAAGAAAGTCAAATTATTTTTATGGATACGCCGGGTATTCATAAACCCAAACATGCTTTAGGTGAATTTATGATTGATGCTGCATATAGTGCTTTAAAAGAAGTTGAAGTTGTTCTTTTTTTAGTTAATGCAAGTGAACCAATTGGACGAGGAGATAAATATATTATTGAACGTCTAAAACAAGTAAAAGCACCTATTTATTTGTTAATCAATAAAATTGATTTAGTACATCCAGATGCTTTACTTGATATTATTGATACCTATAAATCGGAAATGGATTTTGCACAAATTATTCCAATTTCTGCATTGCAAGGTAATAACGTGCCTGAAATGGTAGAGATTTTGAAAAATCACTTGCCAGAGGGACCGCAATATTATCCAGCTGATCAAGTAACGGATCACCCAGAATATTTTGTAGTTGCTGAATTTATTCGAGAAAAAGTGTTACAATTAACAAAAGAAGAAATACCACATTCTGTTGCTGTTGTAGTAGATCAAATGCAACGGAATGAACAAGGTAAAATTCATGTTTATGCAACTATCATTGTAGAACGCTCTAGTCAAAAAGGAATTATTATTGGAAAAGGCGGACGATTATTAAAAGAAATCGGAACACGAGCAAGACGAGATATTGAAGCTTTACTAAATGATAAAATTTACTTAGAATTATGGGTAAAAGTACAAAAAGACTGGCGTGATAAACAAAGTTATTTGAATGATTACGGTTATAAACAAAAAGATTATAAATAACAGACGTTATGGAAGGTGGCGAAAAAATGGACACAGGCAAAAGACGTTATAAAGCTGTGATAAATGGTGAAACATACATTATTGTTGGAAATAAATCTGATGAGCATTTAAAAGTAGCCACACAGCTTGTAGATGAACAGCTAACCTTATTAAAACAAAAATCCCCTAAATTATCTAAAGTGGATTGTGCTGTTTTATTAGCACTGAATACTGTATCGAAGCAATTATCTCAAGAACAAGAGATTATTCGTTTACAACGAAAAATTGCTCAATTAGAATCAAAAATTAAAACATTAGAAGATCCAGAACAGCTGCTTATCAGAGGGGTACACACATTCGACCAAGATGTGAATGTATCTGTTGAAAAAAAAGAGCATATGTTAGTGGAACAGTCACTTTTTTCTGATGATGACTATGTTCCAGCAATTAGAAAGAAATGAGGAATGATATGGTAAATATTGTAATTTTACTAGTATTGGCAATTGGTGTTTATTCAGGAGCAAGACGTGGACTTATTTTACAAGCTGTTCATATGGCAGGATATGTTGTCACATTGCTCATTGCAAGTACATTTTATAGTAGTTTGTCGAAAACATTAGAAATGATTGTACCATACCCTTCAGATACTACAGCAAGTGCATTTTCATTATATAATTTATTGAAAAATGTTCAATTTGACAAAACATTTTATAATGCACTAGCTTATGTTGTTATTTTATTTATAGGGTGGGTTATTACACGTATTGTTGCTGCTACTTTAAATAAATTAAGTCGAATTATTGTGATTAAACAATTGAATACTTTAGGCGGTGCTATTCTAGGTTTTGTATGTAACTGGATAGGTTTATATTTTCTGTTTACTTTATTATCTGTTGTGCCGATTCAAAGCATTCAAGATGTCTTTAGTGGAACATCATTTGCGACATTTATTGTACAACACACACCAATCATTTCAGATATTATTATGAAAACGTGGTTAGCGTATGTATAGGAAGGAGGTTTTTATAACCTCCTTTTTGAGTAAATATAGGATTTATGATAAAATACTCTTGATATTTTTTTATTGTAAAAGTAGGTGAGATAGATAAAATGGATACAAAAACATTAAAAAAGCTAGAATTTGATAAAGTATTACAACAATTAGCTAGTTTTACATCAAGTGAATTAGGGAAACAAAAAGTATTTGCTCTACACCCCTTTTCAAATAGAGAGCAAGTTATGAAACATTTAGAAGATACTGATGATGCTGTGTTATTATTGCGCTTAAAAGGAGGTATTCCTTCTCCAATCTTAAAAGATATTACGCCACATGTGAAACGATTGGAAATAGGTGCTACATTAAATGCCAAAGAAATAGCAGACATTGGACGTGTTTTAACAACAGCAAAAGAAGTCGAACGATTTTTTGTTCAAGTAGAAGAAGCAGACATCGTTTTAAAAAGAGTGCATCATTTAGCAAAAGAATTAGTAGTCTTACCTCATGTTGTTTCTCGTATTAAAGAAGCTGTTTCAGATGACGGAGAAGTATTGGATACTGCAAGCCCAGAACTAAGACGTATTCGTACATCACAAAAACGAGCAGAACAACAAGTGAAGGAAGCTCTTGAAAATATTTTAAGACAAAAACAAAGCCAATTAACAGATGCTGTTATTACTATACGTAACGACCGGTATGTTTTACCCGTAAAACAAGAATTTAAACATACATTTGGTGGGTCGGTTCAAGATCAAAGTGCATCGGGGCAAACAGTGTTTATTGAGCCAACACAAGTACAAGATTTAAATAATAAAAGACATGCTCTACAAGTGGAAGAAAGACAAGAAATTGAAAGAATTTTATGGGAAATTGTTTCTTTATTAGTCCCACATATTTCGGATATTTATATCAATCATCAAATTTTAGCAGAATTAGATTTTATTAACGCAAAAGCCTTATATGCGAAACAACTTCGTGCTATGAATGTAGATGTTAGTGATGAAAATGAAGTTGCATTGTATGGGGCAAGACATCCATTAATTGATGCAAAGTTGGTGGTGAAAAATGATGTTTTACTTGGTGGCGAGTATCAATGTATTGTGATTACTGGACCAAATACGGGCGGTAAAACAATTTTGTTAAAAACGGTAGGGTTATTACAAGTAATGGCACAATCTGGATTACACATTCCAGTTGATGAAGGTAGTCAAATTGCTGTTTTTGAAAATGTTTTTGCAGATATTGGTGATGAGCAGTCTATCGAACAAAGTTTGAGTACATTTTCATCTCATATGACAAATATTATTTCTATTTTACAAGGAATTACTCATAAAAGTTTGGTACTATTTGATGAATTAGGTGCGGGGACAGACCCTCAAGAAGGGGCAAGTTTAGCCATTGCTATATTGGATCATATTGGTACAGTTGGTTCTTATGTTATTGCAACAACACATTATCCAGAGTTGAAAATGTATGGATACAATCGTTCGGGGACCATCAATGCTAGTATGGAATTTGATACGGAAACATTAGCACCAACATATAAATTTTTATTAGGTATTCCGGGACGTAGTAATGCATTTGATATTTCAAAACGTCTAGGGCTAAATGAACATATTATACAAGAAGCACGAGAATTGATTGATGAAGAAACACAATCCTTAAATGAAATGATTAGTGCTTTAGAAACGATGCGACAAGATATTGCTAAAGAAAAAGAGCAAGTTGAAAAAGACTTGAAACAAGCAAAAGCAATGCTAGCAGAAGTAGAAGAACAAAAACGTCAATTCGAAGAAGAAAAAGATACTTTAGAAGAACGTGCGAAAAAAGAAGCAAATGCGATTGTTGAATCAGCATCTCAAGAAGCAGAAAGTATCATTTCAGATATTCGTCGTATGCAACTCGAACAAGGGAAAGCGGTTATTAAAGAACATGAATTTATTGCTAAGAAAACGGCTTTATCACAACTGAAACATGAAGAGAGTTTGAAGAAAAATAAAGTTTTACAAAAAGCAAAACGACAAAAAAACTTGAAAGTTGGCGATTCTGTAGAAGTAATGTCTTATGGACAAAGAGGTATCTTGAACCAAAAAGTTAATGAAACAGAATGGGTCGTTCAAATGGGTATGCTTAAAATGAAAGTACCTGTTCATGATATTCGCTTGATTGATTCAGAAAATCCAAAACAGAAAAAATATATTCCAACCTTGAAAGGTGGGCGTGCAACTAAAGTAACGAGTCAACTTGATTTGAGAGGACAACGTTATGACAATGCACTTGTTGAATTAGACAGATATTTAGACGCAGCAATATTATCTGGATATCCACAAGTGACAATTATTCATGGTAGAGGAACAGGGGCCATTCGAGAAGGCGTGACAAAACATTTGAAACAGCATAGAGGCGTTTTAAGTTTTGAATTTGCGCCGATTAACCAAGGTGGAAATGGTGCGACGATTGTGAAATTTAAAAATTGATGGAGTGTGAAACATAATATGAAGCACAAAACAGCAAAACAATCTTTAATCATAGCAGGTATTCTATTATTTGTAGTTATCGTTTTGAGTGTGATGCTCCTATTTACGATTGTAAAAACAGTCGATATTCTGACAGTGACATTGATTTTAATTACAACAGGTTTAGGTATTGCTTTTTTTAAATACATTATTGGCAAATTGACACTAGGTGTTTCATTAGCATTGTTTTTTGTGTTTTTTTTATCGAATCCGATATTTTTTGCTATTTTAATACTCATTGTGGCTATTTCCTTTTTTGTGTGGAAAGGCATTGTTGATATTATTGTGACAAGATTTCATCAATTCGATAGAAAAATGGTATTGCACGTAAAAGATAAAGACACTCAAAAATATGGACGTGTTCAAAAACGAAATTGGTGGACAAACGAAAATCGTTTAACACAAACGTATGAATGGGATGATATACATTTAGTGACATGGTTTGGAGATACGATGATTGATTTGGGTAACACCTATTTATTAGAAAATAATGCAAATATTATTGTCATTCATAAAGGAGCGGGTGATGTTTGTATTGTTGTTCCTGTTGAGATAGGGGTTGTTTTGAATCATAGTACCTTAAAAGGAAATGTATTGTTTGAGAATGAAGAGTATTATTTAACAAATGAGCAATTAACGGTGTATTCTGAAAATTATACCTCTGCTTTAAGAACAGTTAAAATTGTGACAACTGTTTATTTAGGAAATCTTGAGGTGATTCGTGTATGATGAAACAGTTCCGATGGTTAAATATTTTCCTCATTATTTTAAGTATTATGACATTAACATGTGCATTAACCATTTTTGCTTTAAAACAATATGTTCGTTTTTTAGAGCTATTGACATATCGTGTGTATAAAGTACCTTTTTATATTTATTTAGGTGGTATTTTACTTTTCTTGAGCATGATTTTAGCAAGTTTTTTATACTATGGCTTAAAATATAGTCAAAGAGGATTGGTTCAAAAATTACATTGGCTAGTGGTAGGCAACTATCACCACGCTATTTTTTCAGAAAGTCATCAAAAAAGAGGGATGATTGCGACGTATTCGAATGTGCTAGATGAACAAATAAATACATTGGCACATAAAATGCAAATGTTATCTGAAAATATGAAAATTTGGACAGATACACATACATCTATTAGTGAAGAAGAACGTTCAACAATATTAGAAGAAGAAAGACATCGTATTGCAAGAGAATTACACGATTCAGTAAGTCAGCAACTATTTGCAGCGATGATGATGCTATCTGCTGTTAACCAATTAACAAAGGATCAATCAGATGCTTTGAAAAATCAATTAAATATGATTGAATATACCATAAATGAGGCACAAAAAGAAATGCGTGCACTTTTATTACATCTACGGCCAGTGAAATTAGGAGATAAGTCACTTTCACAAGGAGTTATGTATTTATTAGAAGAATTAGATTCAAAAATGAATATTACTATTGTTTCAGATATTCAATCTGTTCACGTGTCTACTTTAGTCGAGGATCACCTGTTTCGTATTGTTCAAGAATTATTATCGAATGTATTAAGACATGCCAAAGCAACAACTTTGGAAGTGTATTTATACGAAAACAAACAGCATACACATTTGCGTGTTGTTGATAATGGTGTGGGGTTTGATACGAATACATTGAAAATGAGTAGCTATGGTTTATCGAATATTAAAGAGCGTATTGCAGGCTTGGGTGGAACGGTTAAAATTGTAAGTGTGAAAAATCAAGGAACGGTTATTGATATAAAAATATAATTGATAAAACAGAGTAATCAGTGTATGATAAATTTTATAAGATGAGGGGTGTTTCGATGATTAGCGTATTATTAGTAGACGATCATGAAATGGTTCGATTAGGTGTGTCGGCATATTTGTCTATACAGGAGGATATTTCCGTTATTGGTCAAGCAAGTAATGGAAAAGAGGGCGTAGAAAAAGCATTGGCACTAAAACCGGACGTGATTTTAATGGATTTGGTGATGGAAGAAATGGATGGCATTGAAGCTACTCAGTGTATTTTATCACAGTGGCCAGAAGCTAAAATTATTATCGTTACAAGTTTTTTGGATGATGAAAAAGTATTTCCAGCTTTAAAATCAGGAGCTAGAGGCTATTTATTGAAAACATCAATGGCACAAGATATTTCTGATGCGATTTACAAAGTATATGCCGGTGAACAAGTTTTAGGAAAACAAATTATTGAAAAAATTCAACAACAAGCATCGCATGAAAAAGAATTACATGAAGATTTAACATTAAGAGAAAACGAAGTGTTATTGTTGATTGCTCAAGGTTATTCAAATCAAGAGATTGCAGAGAAATTATTTATTACATTAAAAACGGTAAAAACACATGTGTCTAATGTTTTATCAAAATTGGAAGTAGAAGATAGAACACAAGCAACCATTTATGCGTTTAAGAAAGGATTGGTAAAATAGTGATGAATATTATTGTAAAACCAAAAGCTCAACAGTGGTATGAACGTGAAATGGGCATTTCAAAAGGGAGAGGCGTTCGTTTTTTTGGACAAGTATATGGATGTAGTCCAATACATGAAAGTTTTTCTTTGGCACTTGAAGTAAATGAACCAAGTAGGCCTTATGCTGTCACTATTTTAAATGATATTCCATATTTTATTGAATCTGGAGATGAATGGTTCTTTGATGGCTATGATTTTATTATCGATTATGATGATAGATTAGATGAACCAAAATATATTTATGAAAAACGAGCTATGTAGGAGTGAATCATGTGATTACTAGAACATTATTGGAGACAAAAGCAGAAACAGTTGAATGGATTAACATAAAAAGTTTATCTATTGAAGATAAGCAAATTTTAAACGAGCAGGACGATTTATCGAATGAGTTTTTAGAGTATGCAACCGATATTGATGAAAGTGCTCGTGTGGAGGAAGACGATGAAAACCATGCTCGACTGTTAAGTTTTGACGTGCCATTTTTTGATTCTGATTCTAAAAGCTATACAACAAGACCACTTATTTTTATTATGAAAGACAATAAAGTGTATACGTTCATGAATGAAGATAAAGATTATTCACAAATCAATCATTTGTTAAAACGTTCGTTTGAGTTAGTGGAATACGACAGTTTATACCATATGATTTTTTCGGTTGTGTATAATTTTTCACTTCTATACCATGAAAAATTACGTATTTTACATAAAGAATGGGACAATATTGAAAAATCATTTAGAAAAAATGCAAGTAATAGTGAAATCTACCGCTTGCTAAATGTCGAAAAAGGACTTGTGTATTTATCAACCTCTTTAAAAGCAAATAAAATTGCTTTAAACACATTGCGTCGTCGATGGGGCTATGGTCCTGTTCAATTTTCAGATAGAGAATCTGAAAAATTAGAGGATGTTCTTGTTGAGATTATGCAGGCGATTGAAGTGTCTGAAATTAATATTATTTTAGTAGAAAAAGAAAAACAATCTTATTCAACCATTATCGACAATAATATGAATACAACAATGAAAGCATTGACGATTTGGACGGTTTTACTAACCGTACCAGAAATTGTTTTTGGGTTTTATGGTATGAATACAAAAACATTACCTCTAGCAGATTCATCACTTAGTTGGCTCATCACGATTTTAATTTCTATTGGGTTCTGTTTTGTTTTATGGCATGTGTTTAAAAAAATGAAAATGTTAAAATAAATAAGAGGTGATTGAAATGTATCCTAATTTACTAGAGCGTTTTATTCGCTATTGTCGTATAAACACACGTTCAGATGCGAAAAGTACAAGTGTCCCAACAACACAAGTGCAAGTTGATTTTTTAATGCTATTAAAAAAAGATTTAGAAGATATGGGTTTAGACGATATTTTTTATAATGAAAAAAATGGTTTTTTAACAGCTACTTATAAAGGGAATGTTCCTCATGCTAAAACGATTGGGTTTATTGCCCATGTGGATACAGCGGATTTTAATTCAGAAAATGTGCAACCACGTATTCATGAACATTATACAGGTTCAGATATTGTATTAGATGAAGAAGGTCAATATATTTTATCTGTGGAAGAATTTCCAAACTTAAAAAATTATATTGGTGAAACATTGATTACGACAAGTGGGGATACACTTCTTGGTGCAGATGATAAAGCAGGTATCGTTGAAATTTTATCAGCAATCGAATTTTTACAAAAAAATCCACATATTCAACATGGGGATGTGCGCATTGCTTTTGGTCCTGATGAAGAAATTGGTAGAGGGGCCGACTTATTTGATGTGGAGCAATTCCATGCAGACTTTGCTTACACAATGGATAGTGGCACAGTTGGGCGTATGGAATATGAAACGTTTAATGCGGCACAAGCAACTATTCGCATTAAAGGAACTAGTGTACATCCTGGAACAGCAAAAGATAGAATGGTAAATGCTATGAAAGTAGCAATGGAGATTGATGGCAAATTACCACAAAAAGAAGTGCCTGAGAAAACAAGTGGCTATGAGGGATTTTATTTACTGCACAATATGACAGGGACGATTGACGAAGCAGAAATGGTGTATATCATTCGAGATCATGATAAAGAATTGTTTGAGCAACGTAAACAAAACATCATTGATATTGTGAAAGAAGTCAATGCGTCTTATGACCAAGAACGTGTGTTCATAGAAGTTTTTGATCAATATTACAACATGAAAGACATTATTGAAAAAGATATGTCGATTGTTGAGTTAGCAAAACAAGCAATGTTAGACTTAGGCATTGAACCGATTATTGAACCATTTAGAGGTGGAACAGACGGTTCAAAAATTTCTTATTTAGGATTACCAACACCAAATCTATTTGTTGGTGGTGAAAATTTCCATGGACGTTATGAATTTATTACATTAGAAAGTATGGAAAAAGCGACGTCACTCATTGTAAAAATATTAAACTTAAACACGCAAATCACTGAGTAGCGATTTGCGTGTTATATTTTATAACATGTAAAGAGATGTTCTTTTTGAGTTATCCGATAAATCAAGTATAATAGAAACAGTGATACTAGATTTCTAGTAAAAACTTACCGGAGGATGTTAAAAATGATGACAAAAAGAAGTGATTTAGTAAAAATTTCTGTTCAAAATTTAAAAAAGAATTATGGGAAATTAGAAGTATTAAAAGATGTAAATATGACGGTTACTGAAGGGGAAGTTGTATGTATCATTGGTCCATCTGGTTCTGGAAAAAGTACATTTTTACGTTGTTTAAATAAATTAGAAGATATTACAGATGGACATGTTATTGTGAATAATCAAGATTTAGTTGACCCTAAAGTAAATATCAATAAAGTTCGTGAAAATATTGGTATGGTGTTCCAACATTTTAATTTATTTCCACATTTAACTGTTATGGAAAATATTACTATGGCACCAGTTGAGTTGAAAAAAGAGGATAAAGAAACGGCAGAAAAAGAAGCTATTAAATTACTAGATATGGTTGGACTAGCAGACAAAGCAAATGTATATCCAAAATCGTTATCAGGCGGACAAAAACAACGTGTTGCCATTGCTCGAGCTTTAGCGATGAAACCAGAAATTTTATTGTTTGATGAACCGACATCAGCACTTGATCCAGAAATGGTTGGAGATGTTCTAGAAGCGATGAAACAATTAGCCAAAGATGGTATGACGATGATTATTGTGACACATGAAATGGGATTTGCACGTGAAGTGTCGGATAGAGTAATATTTATGGATGGTGGCTATATTGTTGAAGAGGGAACGCCAGAAGAAGTATTTGGTAATCCTCAACATAATCGTACAAAAGATTTTTTAAATAAAGTATTGTAAAGAGTGAAAAATCTCTATAATAAATTGTGTTGGTAGAAAAATCTACCAACACAATTTTTATATAAACGTAAAAGAGAAAAGGCGTATAAAGCCAATGTTTTAAATAATAAAAATTTGTCACTAATATTGGAAAATGTTAGTGACAAATTTGTTTATATATCATTTTGTATGAGAGGTATATACTTTTTTTGAAGGAAGTAGCCAGTCAATCACAACAGCGACGGTTGCCCCCATTGTGACGTCTAATAATCGAAACATCGCATAACCAATACTTTCTGTATAAGGTGTGTTAAAACAAATGATTAAGAATGTAGACATGGCTGTAATAATACCTTCGGGGTGTTTTGCTAGATTACAAATAACAATGACTAAAATAGCTCCTGAAAAAGCAACAAAAGCATCAACGAATACGGAACGTATAAATATTTGTTGGATAACAATAGAAAGCATCGAAACGATAACGCCCACAAAAGTACCAAATAGACGGTGTTTGCTAAAATGTAGGCTAGATGTTGGATCTGTACGTAAACAATATACTGCTGCAAGACAAGCAAGAACAGGGTTATCTCTTTTGACAAGCCAACAAATAATGACACAAAGTGCTACTGAAATAGCCGTTTTAAGTGTTCTTAATCCGATTTTAAAATGATGCATAGTCTGAAAAACTCCCTTATAATCAAACAAATTTATGTTTACTATATATGATTTAAATGTATAAATCAACCAGATGAAAAGAATATGAGAAAAACTTGTTCTTTTTTAACAAAAAGTATTGACAGAATTGTCAGAATATTCTATAATCTCTACCTATAATAACTATTTTTATTAAAGGAGAAATTTATGAATAAGAAATTATTAAGCATGTTAACTGTTGCAACATTAGCATTAGGTGCGTGTTCGACAGCTTCAAATAAAGCAACAACAAATACAGCAAATACAGAAACAGTTAAATTAGGTGCCAACTTTGAATTATCTGGAGCAGTAGCAGCTTATGGGACACCAATGTTAGATGCAATGAACTTAGCTGTTGAAGAAACAAATGCAAGTGGTGGTGTTTTAGGTAAAAAAATTGAAGTCGTTAAATTAGACAATAAATCAGATTCAACAGAATCTGCAAGTGTCGCAACAAAATTAGCGACGGAAGAACAAGTTGTAGGAATTGTAGGACCTGCAACAACTGGAGATGCGAATGCACAAACGCCAGTTATTACAAAAGCAAAAACACCAGTTGTATTACCGGCAGCAACAGGAGATAATGTAACAGTAGATCACTCAGGAAAAGTATTAGATTACGTTTATCGTGTTGCTTATAGTGATTCATTCCAAGGAAAAGCATTGGCACAATTTGCAAATGACACATTAAACTCTAAAAAAGTTGTCTTATTAAAAGACTCATCTTCTGACTATGCAAAAGGTTTGTCAGAATCATTCCAATCTGCATACACAGGAGAAGTAGTTGCAACAGAAAGTTTTGCCTCAAAAGAAACAGACTTTAACGCTGTTTTAACAAAAATAAAAGATACAGGATTAGATACTTTAGTTATTGCTGGATATTATGAAGAAGCTGGTTTAATTATTAAACAAGCTCGTGAAATGGGTATTACAGCGACAATCTTAGGTGGAGATGGATTTGCAAGTAGTAAATTAACAGAATTAGCAGGAAAAGAAAATGTTAATAAAGTATACTATACAAACCATTTCACAACATTATCAACAGACGAAAAAGTTCAAAAATTCTTAAAAGCATATAAAGAAAAATATGGTAAAGAAGCAGATGCGTTTGCAGCGTTAGCGTATGATGCAGCAGGTGTTTTATTAAAAGCTATTGAAAAAGCAGGTTCAACAGATCGTGCCAAAGTAACAGAAGCATTAGGTCAAACAAAAGACTATGAAGGTGTTACTGGTAAATTTAGTATTGATGATAAACACAATACAGTAAAATCAACGTATGTCATTGAATTAGAAAACGGTCAAGAGAAAGGTTATACAGTTGTAGAACCTAAATAATGTAAAGGTGTATAGGATAGTATCGCTAGATACTATCCTATGCTTGATTATTGGAGGAGATAGTATGTTTTATTGGACACAAGATATAAATAGCCTGATATACCAACATGGTTTAATCATTCGACAAGATGTGTTTATTAAAGAACAACAAGTACCCGAAGAATTAGAGATTGATGAATATGAATCGCTTTGTCACTACGTTGTTTTGTATAAAGATGACCAACCAGTTGCAACGGCACGTTTACTTCCAAAAACGGATGTATTGGCAAAAGTTCAACGTGTTGCGGTTGTTAAAACGGCAAGAGGTGCACATCTAGGAGAAAAGCTAATGCTTGAAGTAGAACGTTATGCAAAAATATTAGGCTTTCGTACATTAACACTTGGTGCACAAGTACATGCCATTCCATTTTATGAAAAATTAGGTTATGTCATTGATAGTGATGAATATGATGATGCAGGTATTATGCATAAAGATATGAAGAAAATACTATAAGAGGAGGATTTTATGGAACAATTAGTAAATGCTATTTCGTTAGGTAGTATTTATGCGCTCGTTGCATTAGGATATACCATGGTATATGGTATCATTCGTTTAATCAATTTTGCACATGGCGATATTTTAATGTTAGGAGCGTATATTGGTTTTGCATTAATTTCTATTTTAAAACTTGATTTTTTCAGTGCTCTAATTTTATCCATGTTAGCATGTGCAATTATTGGTGCTGTTATTGAAAGGATTGCGTATAAACCATTACGTAAATCAGCTAAAATTGCAGCATTAATTACAGCCATAGGAGTATCTTACTTTATTGAGAATATCATGATTGTACAAGTTGGAGCAGAAACAAAAGTGTTTCCAGATGTATTAGGAAAACAATCATTTCAATTATTTGGTGTAGATATTACATTGAAACAAGTACTTATTTTTCTAATTACGATTTCCTTAATGGTTGTATTGACATTGGTTATTCAACGTACAAAAATGGGGAAGGCGATGCGTGCAGTTAGTACAGACGAAGAAGCAGCACAGTTGATGGGAATAAATGTAGATAATGTGATTACATTTACATTCTTATTAGGGTCAGCATTAGCTGGAGCAGCAGGTGTGTTGGTAGGTGTCTACTATGGAGCAATGACACCTTTAATGGGTGTTACGCCAGGATTAAAAGCATTTATTGCTGCTGTTTTAGGTGGTATTGGTAGTGTGCCAGGAGCGATGTTAGGTGGCTATTTAATTGGTCTTTTAGAAACTATTGTGAATGCTTTAGGCTTCTCATTATATAAAGATGCTTTTGTATATGCTATTTTAGTTGTGATTTTAATTGTTAGACCGGCAGGTTTACTTGGTAAAAATGTAAAAGAGAAAGTGTAGGTGAATGCGCATGAAGAAACATTTAAAATTACATATTATTTGGATTGCTTTGATTGTGCTAGTTGCCCTTTTAATTGATTTTCTCATTGCACAAGGTATTATTACACAAGTATATGAACGAACATTGGTAACGATTTTTATCAATATTATTTTAGCTGTAGGATTAAATTTAGTGATTGGTATCGCAGGACAGTTTTCTTTAGGGCATGCAGGATTTATGGCGATTGGTGCTTATGCAGGTGCTATTTTAATGATGCAAGTAGACGGTATTTTAGGATTGCTTTTAGGTATGCTCGTTGGGGCTATACTTGCAGGTGGTGTTGCCGTTATAATCGGTATTCCAACACTTCGTTTAACAGGAGATTATTTAGCTATTGCTACACTTGGTGCATCAGAAATTATACGTATTATTATTTTAACATCAGATAATATTACGAATGGTGCTATTGGTATCAGCGGTATTCCAGATACAGCAACATGGTCTATTGTTTATGTGTTTGTCATTATAACAACTGTTCTTGTTTTAAATTATATTCGTAGTAGTGCAGGGCGTGCGACATTGGCTATTCGTGAAAATGAAATTGCTGCTGAAGCAATGGGCGTTCACTCACTTAAATATAAAGTTACAGCTTTTGTTATAGGTGCTATGACAGCAAGTGTTGCTGGTACTTTATATGCAAGTTATTTAGGTGTTGTTGCACCAAAAGATTTTACATTCCAAAAATCAATTGATGTGTTAATTATTGTTGTATTTGGTGGTATCGGTAGTGTTACAGGGTCTATTATTGCGGCTATTTCATTAGGTATATTAAATACGCTATTACAACCAGTAGGAGAATGGCGTACGATTATTTATGCGATTGCCCTTATTTTAGTGATGATTTTTAGACCGAGTGGTCTACTAGGACGTAGAGAATTGATGATTTCTCCGTTTTTAAATCGTCAGAAAGGAGCTAGTCAAAAATGAGTTTGTTAGAAGTAAAACAATTAACAAAAAATTTTGGTGGTTTATCTGCTGTATCATTAGTTGATATGACATTTGAGCAAAATGAATTGATTGGCTTAATCGGTCCAAATGGAGCAGGTAAAACAACTTTATTCAATTTATTAACGGGTGTATATGTACCAACAGAAGGAACAATCACGTTAAAAACAGATAAAGGTGTGGTACTATTAAATGGTAAAAAGCCTTATGAAATCAGTGATTTGGGATTAACAAGAACATTCCAAAACATTCGCTTGTTTAGTGATTTGACTGTATTAGAAAATGTTGAAATAGCTATGCATAGTAAAAAAGGTGTAGGGTTATTTGATAGCTTTTTTAGAACACCTAAATTTTATAAAAATGAAACCGATATGCAAGAAAAAGCACTGTCTTTATTGAGTATTTTTCATTTAGATGAAAAAAGCAACGTCGTTGCTAAAAATTTATCTTATGGGGAGCAACGTCGACTAGAGATTGTACGTGCTTTAGCAACAAACCCGAGAATTTTGTTTTTAGATGAACCTGCTGCGGGAATGAATCCTCAAGAAACGGCAGAGTTGACAGAGTTGATTTATCAAATTCAAAGAGATTTTAATATTACGGTTGTTTTAATTGAACACGATATGTCTTTAGTAATGTCGATTTGTCAGCGTATTTATGTTTTAGAATATGGGCGTTTAATTGCGCATGGAACGCCAGAGGAAATCAAAAAAAATCCTGATGTTATTCGTGCGTATTTAGGAGGTGAATAGTATGTTAAAAGTAGAAAATTTAAGCGTCCATTACGGAATGATTCAAGCGATAAATAATGTGTCTTTTGAAGTGAATGAAGGTGAGATTGTCAGTTTAATCGGAGCGAATGGTGCAGGAAAATCGACCACTTTACGTACTATTTCAGGGTTAGAACGTGCTTCTAGTGGACAAATTACATATTTAAATGAACCAATTCATACGATTTCTGCTAAAAAAATTGTTGAAAAGGGTATTGCTCATGTGCCAGAGGGACGTCATGTCTTTAAAGGAATGAGTGTTCAAGAGAATTTGGATTTAGGTGCCTTTTTAAGAAAAGATAAAGACGGTATTCAAAAAGATTTAAAAATGGTTTTTGAGCGTTTTCCAATTTTAGAGCAACGTAAAAATCAAGATGCATCAACCTTATCAGGTGGTGAACAACAAATGCTAGCCATGGGACGTGCGTTAATGACTCGTCCAAAATTGTTGTTATTAGATGAACCGTCAATGGGGCTTGCTCCTATTTTCATTCGTGAAATTTTCAATATTATTCAAGATATTCAGCGCTTAGGTACAACTGTCTTATTGATTGAACAAAATGCAAATGTCGCTTTATCCATTTCTGATAGAGGCTATGTACTTGAAAGTGGAAAAGTGGTATTATCAGGTACAGGGCAAGAATTATTGGCAAGTGAAGAAGTACAAAAAGCGTATTTAGGAGGTTAATAAAAATGGATGTTAGAACCTATATGACCGATAAAGTTGTGACAGCTACTGGAGATGTACGTATTTTAGAGGCACTAGATTTAATGAAAAAGCATAATGTGACACGTTTGCCCATTGTGCAAGGCAAACATGTAGTGGGTCTATTAACAGAAAAATTGATTGCGAAAAGTACACCGTCAACGGCAACAAGTTTAAGTATGCATGAAATCAACTATTTGTTAACAAAAACAACTGTTCAAGATATTATGGAAAAACATGTGATTACCATTCATCCAGATGCTTTATTAGAAGAAGCAGCTGAAACAATGCGTCAGCATCAAATTAGTGTCTTACCAGTTGTTGAAAATGATGCTTTAGTAGGTATTATCACACATTCTGATGTGTTAGAAGCCTTTGTTGATTTATTAGGATATTATAAAAAAGGCACACGTTTGACGATTGCGTTAGATGATAGAGTGGGTGAGTTTGAAAAAGTATTAGCTTTACTACGTCAAGAAAATGTTAATATTAACCAAATTGCTGTTTATCACGGTGGAGAAAAAGTGCAAGTTGTCTTACACTTAGCAAGTCAAAATGCAGATAAAGTATCTACTGTTTTAAAAGATGCAGGTTATCCAGTTTTATCAGCTATTGTCAAAGAAGGTAAAGAATAACAAACAGGAACGACTGGGGATCGTTCCTGTTTGTTTGCATAAAAAGCCAAATCAGAGCTAATCATTATCATTTTGTTTAATAAAATAAAAAGGAATGTTTTGTCTATGTTTTTCAAGTTGTTCTCTTGCGTGTTGATTTACTGCTTTTAAATCAACACCTTGTTGTTTAGCAGCAAAGACACAACCGCAATAACATTGACGATAAATGTCATATTCTTTACACATGTCAACAGAACGGCGATAACCATTATTTTTTTTGAAATCAGATGGTAAATAATGAACGGTTAAAAATGTTTCAATATTAAAGCCAACGTCATTGATGATTTGGCTATTTTTATGTGGTGATAATGTTAAAGCACTTGCGAAATAGTCAAAATCTAATTCTTTTGCTTTTTCAGCAGCACGGCTTAAGCGCATGTCATAGCAGGCATGACATCTTTTGCCACCTTCTACTTCATCTTCCATACCTTTTGCCATTTCTAAAAAACGTTTTGGATTATATTCATCCGCTAAAAATTGAACGGTATGATTGGTTCTTTGGTTGAATTGGATAATAAAATCTTCTTGCACTTGTTTACGGTAGTCATATTCTGATTTAGGATGAATATTGGAATTTGAAAAATAAATAGTGACATCTGCCACATCGGCTAAATACTCTAACACAACTGTACTACATGGTGCACAACAACTATGTATCATGATTTTAGGTCTAAAACCATGTTCTTGCCATGACTTTACCATATTTTGTAAAATGCGGTCGTAATTGATATTACAATTTTTATGTTTGGCGTTGATAAAGTTTTTCGCATTGAAAAGTTCGTCCATAATTGCTCCTTTGATATGATAACGATATGTTTGTATTTTAGTAGATAAAACCTAGTGGTGTCAATCAAATACATAAAAAAGAGAACCAACCTCATGAGGTCGGTTCTCTTTTTTAAGCAATTAAAGCTAAAATGATAAAGTTGGCAATGAATAATGCGGTAGATAACCAAACGATAGGGTGTATCTCTTTGATTTTACCACTGACACATTTCACAATAACATAGAAGATAAACCCAGCTGCGATACCATAAGAAATGCTATATGCAAATCCCATGAAAACAGATGCGAAGAATGCGGGAACGGCTTCTTCAAAGTTTGTCCAGTTAATATCTGCAAAAGAGGACATCATTAAAATACCAACGATAATTAACGCGGGTGCTGTTGCAGCTGCTGGGACGATACTTACAAGCGGAGCAGCAAGTGTGGATACAACAAATAATAATGCTGTGACAACACTTGTCAAACCTGTACGGCCCCCTGCACCAATACCTGCGGCAGATTCAACATAAGTCGTTGTATTTGATGTACCAAAAACAGCACCGATAGATGTTCCAATGGCATCAGCGAACAAAGCTTTATCCATTTTAGAACTGAAACCAGAACTATTTTCTAAAGCACGTTCATCTTCTTCAGAGAAGATACCAGTACGACGACCTGTCCCGATAAATGTACCGATTGTGTCAAAGACATCAGATAAACTAAAGGCGAAAATGGTTAGTAGAACAGTTGGTAATTTTGATGTATCTGAGAACAATGATAACAATCCTTCTGAACCAAAAGCCGCACCAAAGGTTGTACCTAATTCAGAAAAGGCTGTACCGATACCTGCAGCAAAATCAATGTGACCAACAGTAACAATACCTGTTAAAATACCGATAATGGTTGTTGTAATAATACTTACTAAAATAGCACCACGTACTTGTTTTACCATTAAAATAATTGTAAAAATAAGACCAAATAGGGCTAATAATGATGTTGGATTGGTGAATTTTACTAATTCGGGAACAATGCCACCGCCGGATACAACAGATTGAACCCCATTTACTGTTGCTGTTGCTTGATAAGGTGCGTTGTTGACAGACAAGATAGAGCCACTGTCTGATAAAAAGGCTAAAAAGTTTGCATTTTTAACACCAATATAAGCAACGAATACCCCAATTCCTGCTCCGATAGCATGTTGTAAACTTTCAGGAATAGATTTAATCATCAGTTTACGAATTTTTGTCACTGTAATCAAAATATTAAACATACCACATAAAAAGACCATAGCTAATGCTTGCTGCCAAGAAAAGCCTAAACTAAAGACAACCGTAAATGTGAAGAATGCATTTAATCCCATTCCAGGAGCTAAAGCGTAAGGAACGTTGGCAAAAAGTCCCATAATCAGCGTACTGATTGCTGAAGCAATAATTGTTGATAAGAAGACGGCTTGAGAGGGCATACCTGTTAATGATAAAATAGCTGGATTAACGAATAAAATATAAGACATAGCAAAAAATGTTGTAAACCCTGCAATAATTTCTGTTGCAACCGTCGTGTTATGTTGCGATAATTTGAAAAATTTTTCCATAATAACTCCTTTTTTATTTTAAAAAACGAATAAACAGCGAGAAAATAATAATTCTCCTGTTTAATGTTCGTGTTTTTATTTATTTTTTAACCTTATGAATAAAGTGTACAATAAAAATGACAAAAAATCAATACAAAAATAAAAAAGTGATAAAAAATGTACGGATTTTAAATTGGTAGTGTTTTAGACATAATTTATGTATAATGAAAGACAAGAATAAATGAGGTGACAATATGTTTTTTGATACACATACACATGTGAATGTAGAGGCATTTGAGTTAGATTTAGAAGAAACACTGCAAAGAGCGAACGAAAATGGCGTTACGCACTTTGCTGTTGTTGGGTTTGATACGCCAACTATTCAAAAATCTTTAGAATTGAGTGCTTTACATGATAATATATATAGCATTATTGGCTGGCATCCAACAGAGGCGGGTGTTTACACAAAAGCCATTGAGGAAAAGCTGCAACAACAGTTAATTGATAAAAAAGTTGTGGCTTTAGGAGAAATTGGCTTAGATTATCATTGGATGACAAGTCCAAAAGATGTCCAAGAGAAAGTATTTAGACGCCAAATTGCTATATCTAGAGAACATTGTTTACCGATTAGTATTCATACAAGAGAGGCAATGGAGGATACGTATCGTATTTTGAAGAGCGAAATGTTTTATGGTGGTATTATGCACAGTTTTAGTGGGACGGTTGAGGATATGTACCGTTTTTTAGATTTGGGAATGCATATTTCACTAAGTGGTGTTGTGACATTTAAAAAAGCGGTTGATTTACATGACGTTGCAAAAAAAGTACCTTTAGATAGATTGTTGATTGAAACAGATGCTCCCTATTTAGCACCTGTTCCATTTCGTGGGAAAAGAAATGAACCAAGTTATGTACGTTTTGTGGCAGAAAAAATTGCTGAGTTACGAGAGTGTAGCATACAAGAAATTGCAGAGGCAACGATGAAAAATGCAAAGGAATTGTTTAAATTAAGATGAAAGAGATAATTGTTGTTGAAGGTAGAGATGATACAAGACGATTGACCGAAGTTTTTGGAAAAATAGATACCATTGAAACGAATGGTTCCGCTATTGATGAAGAAACATTATTGTTAATTGAAAAGGCACATCAGCTACGTGGGGTCATTGTATTAACTGATCCCGATTTTCCGGGTGAAAAAATTCGGAAAATCATCACTCAAAGAGTGCCAAACGTTAAACATGCTTTTCTTCATGTGCAAGAGGCGTTGCCAAAAGGAAAAGGTAGTCTTGGTGTTGAGCATGCTAGTGAGATGGCTTTAAAAAGAGCATTACATGACGTGAAAGTAATTGTTGATGATTTTTCACATGATAATATTACAAAATCCTTTTTAATGAGATGTTCACTGATTGGGAGTGAGCAATCGGCTTATTTACGACAAGCGTTAAGTAAGCAATTAGGGATTGGGCATGTTAATGGTAAACAGTTAGAAAAAAGATTGAATATGTTTGGTATATCAAAAGAAGATGTATTAAATGTTTTAACGAAGATAGTAGAGGAAGAGAATATCAAAAATGGATAAAAAGAAAGATATAGCGACACCGACTAGAACAGCCGATATTTTAAAAAAATATGGTTTGTTTATGAAAAAGAGTTTAGGTCAGAATTTTTTGATTGAACCAAATATTTTAACGCGTATTGTTGATGTAGCAGAGATTGATGAGGACACAAATGTCATTGAAGTAGGTCCAGGAATTGGTGCGTTAACAGAACGTTTGGCACGAGTAGCCAATCATGTACTGGCTTTTGAAATAGATGATAGACTCATTCCTATTTTATCAGACACATTAAGTGAGTATCATAATGTGACTGTCTTACATCAAGATATTTTAAAAGCCGATTTAAATACCTCTGTTATAGAGCATTTAAATATGTCTAAAAAATTAAGTGTTGTTGCTAATTTGCCTTATTACATTACAACACCGATTATTATGCGTTTTTTAGAGGCTGATTTACAAATTGATACATTTGTTATGATGATGCAAAAAGAAGTGGCTGAACGTATGACAGCTAAAGTTGGAACAAAAGCATATGGCTCATTAACGATTGCTATTCAATATTATATGATGTCTGAAATTGCGTTCATTGTTCCTAAAACAGTATTTTCTCCACAACCAAATGTCGATTCGGCTATTCTTAAATTAACAAGACGACAACAACCATTGGTCAATGTTACTGATGAGGCATTTTTCTTTGATTTAATTAAATCAGCATTTGTACAACGTCGTAAAACATTGTGGAATAATTTACAGCACAGATTTGGTAAAACGGAAACGATTAAAGAATGGCTTATGACGAGTTTGAGTCAAGCCAATATAGAACCGAGTGTACGTGCCGAAGCATTAAGCATTGAACAATTTGCTACCTTGGCAAATATCATGGCATTACATAAACCTTAAAAAAAGATAAAGATAAATAAAAAACTACTTATTTCATGTTATGATATAAGTAGTTTTTTAATAAGGAGTGACACGATGCGTATTTTAGTTGTAGATGATGAAAGAGAAATTGTTGATTTATTAACCATTTATTTGCGAAAAGAAAATTATCAAGTGTCAAAAGCTTATGACGGTATGAGTGCTTTAAAAAAACTTGAAGAACATGCCGATATTAAATTGATTATTTTAGATATTATGATGCCTAAAAAAGATGGGATTTCTGTTTTAAGAGCGCTTCGAGAAGCGAATAATCATGTGCCTGTATTATTATTGAGTGCTAAAGGAAGCGACATGGATAAAATTAAAGGTTTCAATCTTGGTGCTGATGACTATGTGTCAAAACCGTTCCATCCTCTTGAAATTATGGCACGTGTAAAATTATTGTTACGTCGATATGATACACAATTACCAACGCAAGAAGATGATATACAGGTTGGGCCATTGATTATAAAAAAAGAATCTCACGAAGTGTTATTTTCAGGAGAAAATATTCCATTAACAGCACTAGAATTTGGTATTTTACACTTATTGGCAAGTTATCCTAATAAAGTGTTTAGTGCTGAAGAAATTTTTGAAAAAGTGTGGAAGCAAGAAAGTATTGTTTCTGCAAAAACGGTCATGGTACACGTTAGTCATTTAAGGGATAAATTAGAGGAAGCAACAGGTGGTGAAAAAATTGTTGAAACCGTTTGGGGTGTTGGATACAAAATATCAAAAAATTAAACATAAATGGAAACGACTAAAGGCACTTGATAAAAAGCAATTAAATCATTTAGTTGTAGAGGGTTTAATCACATTAACAGCGATTCTTTTTATTTATTTTGGATGCTTATTTTTATTTAATAAATTATTATTTCCACTACCTAATGAACCGTTTTATGCGTTACATCTTCGACAAGTATTTGGTATTACACATCAAATGATTGGGGTATATCGTCAGATTTTTACAGTGGTTATGATTTTAGGTGCTATTTGGTTTACATACTGGCGATTGAGTAGACGATATAGACAATATGAATTAAGTCATATTTTAGAAGAGTTAGATTATATTGCTTCGGGTAACTATCATCATCGTATATCAGAAGACTTATTGGGACGTATGAGAAAAGTAGCAATTAGTATCAATAAACTCGTCGATAGTACCGTATCGGCAATGGAAGAAGAACGACATATTGAACAAACAAAAAATGAACTCATAACGAATGTGAGTCATGATATTAGAACACCTCTCACATCTATTATTGGGTATTTAAGTTTGATTGAAGAATCGGATGAGATTGATGAAGAAGAATTGAAACAATACGTGCATGTTGCTTATATGAAATCTTTGCAAATGAAGCGTTTGGCAGATAATTTATTTGATTATATAAAAATGCAAGACTACAAAGAAGAATGGCAATATCAACATATTCCTATAAAAAATTTTTTGACACAAATTGTTGTGGAGAATGAATTAGAAGCATTGGAAAAAGATATGACGATTGATATTGATGTGACACCGCCCAATTTACTCGTTCAAATGAATGGAGAACAAATGGTAAGAGTGTACGATAATCTCATTTCTAATGCATTAAAATATAGTCAAGCTAAACGATTACAGCTCACGGCAAGACAAGAAAATAATGGTGTTATTTTAGAAGTTAAAAATGACGGACAAATGATTGACTCAGATGTGATGAATAAACTTTTTGTTCGTTTTTATCGAGGGGATCAATCACGTTCAAGTCAAATTAGTGGTTCGGGTTTAGGGCTAGCAATTGTAGAAAGTATCATTTTACATCATCAAGGACATATTGATGTTTATTCAACACCCTCGGAAACTGTCTTTCGCATTTGGTTACCACAAACAGTCGTTACTAAATAAAAAGTTTTTAATATAATGTTAGAACAAAAAAGATAAGCCTGACTATTATGTTGGGCTTTTTGAATATAATGGCTCTTCGTCAAATTGTGTTGGTGGATTATTTCCACCGACACGATTGATTATAGAGCAAAAAACAAAGGACAGCATCCAAATCTTGCTGTCCTTTGTTTTTGCCTATATAAGTCATGAAGTATCTATTTTTATACAATGTTTTTGTAACTATTTTACCAATTTTATATTATTTGGATGAATAAAACATTGCATATAAATAAATACATATCGAATGCTTACGCCCATACTTTACCACGTTCGTCTTATAATTTCAACTTATTTTCATTTTTTTATCATGAAAACGTTAAATCCCACATGATATGCGAACGATTCATGTGGGATTTTAGGTTTAATTCATGTTTTGGTTTGTTGTCAGTGTGACAGTGACTTTTTCGAGTTTTCCATTTCTGTAAACATCTAGTGTGACTTTTTCGCCAATTGCGTGACTATATAAATGTTTTCTAAGTGATACAGCATTTTTAATGTCTTCGCCATTCCATTTTATGATGACATCGTATTGTTTTAGACCTGCATTATCAGCAGAAGAATTTTCTTGGACTTGGCTAATTACGACACCTTCTGTTACGTTTTCTGGTAATGATAATAAACGTTTGCGTTGTGTTGTAGAAACATCAGTCATATCAACTAAACCAACACCTAAATAAGGTCTTGAAATTTTTCCTTTGTTTTCAAGTTCTTCAATAATTTTCACAACTTGATTACTTGGAATGGCAAACCCGATACCTTCTACGGATGTGTCGGAGATTTTCATGGAGTTAATACCGATGACATTCCCATTTTCATCCACTAAAGCACCACCAGAATTCCCCGGATTGATAGCTGCATCTGTTTGAATGGTTTCCATTGTCCAGTCAGGTTGTTTATCACCATTTGTATCAATATCTACGCTACGATTGACAGCAGATATAATTCCTTTTGTGACAGTAGATGCTAATTTAGAACCTAGAGGAGAGCCAATCGCAAGGGCTGTTTCTCCAACTTTTAGTTCATCAGAATTGGCAAAACTAGCTGTTGTAGACACATCGCTACTTTGAATTTTTAATACAGCTAAATCTGTTAGTTTATCCGTACCAACAAGTTCAGCTTGTACCGTTTTTCCGTTTTTTAATAATACTTCTAATTCTTGTGCGTTTTCAATAACGTGGTTATTCGTAACAATATAAGCTGTATCGCCAGATACTTTATAAATAACACCACTTCCTTCACCGGCTTTTTGTAAACCATTTGAAGCACCAGATAGACCAAATAAATTATTTTCGGTATTAGACTGATATTTTGCGATAGAAACAATAGCACCTTGTACTTTTTCAATGGCACTTGTTATAGATGTTTCTGCCTTTGGAGATGATACGGTTTTTGTAACAGATGTAACATTTGCTGGTTGCTGTGTAGGACGAGTTGTGGCTTGCTGTATATATAATCCACCCATGATAAGAGATGCCCCTAATAAACTACCAGCTATACCAGAAATCAGCCCTATTTTAATAGGAGAAGCGGTCTTTTTGTGTGGTTTTTCAACGAGTATAGGTTGTTCTTCATTTTCTATTATTTGTTCTTCTACTGTTTGTTCGTTATATTCACTCATGTGTTTACCTCCTAAAATAAGCATATTGTTTTGTATGTCTATAAAATAGCGTGTAAACCTTAAAAGATTCTGAAACGTATTTAGGCGTGATGTTCTTCTTGAATGGCTTGTGTAATACTTTCCCAAGCAGCATCTTTTCCTTCGCCAGTTTCAGCAGAAAATAAAATAATCTTATCATCATGAGAAAGCTGTAATTTTTTTCTAAAAGTGGACTCGTGTTTGTTCCATTTTCCACGAGGAACTTTATCAATTTTTGTCGCAATAATTTGGAAAGGGATATTGTAATAGTCGACAAATTCTTTCATTTGAACATCTTCAGCTGTTGGGTCATGTCTAAAATCCATGAGTAAATAGACTTTTTTTAATGTGTTTCGTTGTGTGAAATATTCTTCTAACATATGTCCCCATTTTTCACGTTCGGTTTTTGATACACGAGCATAACCGTATCCGGGAACATCTACAAAATAAAAAGAATGTTCAATATCATAAAAGTTAAGTGTTTGTGTTTTTCCTGGTTTGCTAGATGTTCTTGCTAAATTTTTACGATTGACTAATTTATTGATAAAAGATGATTTACCAACATTGGAACGTCCTGCCAAAGCAACCTCAGGATATTGTGTTGTTGGATATTGTTTTTGAGATACAGCACTAATGACAATATCTGCATAATTGACTTTCATAAGTAGCCTCCTATATTGAACTATGATACAATACATCATAGCACATAATTGCTAAAAACGCATATTGGAGGAAAGATGACGACAAAAGAATTTTATAGAGAATATATTAAAATTGTCATTCCGTTGATGTTTCAAGGTTTGGTCACGACATTGGTGGCTATGGTGGATAATTTAATGGTTGGGCAACTAGGAGATTTAGCTATTGCAGCAGTTGCCATGAGTAACCGAATTTTAGGAATAGTCCTGTTTACCTTATTTGGCATTGCGGCAGCGTCTAGTGTGTTTATTGCACAGTTTTATGGTGCACGAGATAAAGAAATGCAAAAAGAAGCCTTTAGAACATCGCTTATTTTATCATCGGGATTAGTGTTCGTATCTTTTCTTGTTTTATTATTGATACCTGAAACAGTTGTGCATTTTTTTGTACAAGATATTGAAATTGAACGCCTCGCCGTAGCGTATATTCGCATTATGATTTTAGGATTTGTACCCTATTTATTAACAATCAATTATGGAACAGCGTTAAAAGTAGTTGGACAAGTACGCTTACCGCTTGTTGCCAGTTTAAGCGGTGTTGTCTTGAATACATGTTTGAACTATGTTCTTATTTTTGGGAATTTTGGTTTTTCGGCAATGGGAGTAGAAGGTGCGGCTATCGCAACAGTTTTTGCACGACTATTGGAATTTGGTATTATTTATTATGTTGTCTATACAACAGGTTTTGATTTTAATACGAAGTTTAAAGATATTTTTAAAGTAGATAGAGCATTATTTAAAGACGTTTGTTACAAAGCTATTCCACTAGCTGTCAATGAAATTATTTGGGCATTTGGACAAGCGACTATTTTGAAATTATATGGAGTAAGAGGAAGTAATGTTATTGCAGCTTTATCTATTTCGGATACGACTACTTCTATTTTTTATTCTATTACATAAGGTATTTCAGCGGCGACACCAGTATTGGTGTCACAGCGTTTGGGTGCCGGTAAATTAGATGAGGCTTATCAGAATGGAAAAATGTTGTTAAAAACTATTGGATTTGTTGCAGCATGTTTAGGATTGATAATGTTTGGTATGAGTCATATTGTACCGAACTTGTATCAAGTATCCAAAGCATCACATGATTTAGCGGTACAAATGATACAACTAACCGGTATGTTTTTTTGGATTTATTTAACAGGTGCACAAAATTACTTTATTATGCGTGCCGGTGGCGATATGAAATCTACATTATTAATGGACGGTGGGTTTAAATGGGGAGTTACCATTCCTGTTATGGCAATATTAGCCTATTTCACACAGTTTTCAGCTATTGCTATTTTTATGTGTACACAAGTTTGTGAATTTATTCAAATGTGTGTTGGGTTACGCTTTTTCTTTAAGAAACGATGGTTGAAAAATTTAACAGTAAAAGGCAATCGGTAGTCATAATATGTGATGACTACTGATTGTTTTAGCAATATAAAGGAGTATCTATGAGTAAGACATTAGTATTGGCAGAAAAGCCGAGTGTTGCAAAAGACTTAGCGCGTGTTTTAGGAGCAACACAAAAACAAAAAGCCTATTTTGAAGGAAAAAATTATATTGTCACATGGGCTTTGGGGCATTTGATGACATTGAAATTACCCGAAGATATTGACAAAGATTGGCAAAAATGGGATATGGCAACATTACCCATGATTCCTAAAGAAATTGGTATAAAACCATTGCCTAAAACAACACATCAATTAAAAGCCATTAAAGAATTGGTACAACGAAAAGATGTGAAAGATATTGTGATTGCGACCGATGCCGGACGTGAAGGAGAGTTAGTCGCAAGATGGATATTAGCATTTGCTAAGTGTCAAAAGCCGATGTATCGTCTGTGGATTTCATCTCAAACAGATAAGGCAATTAAGCAAGGATTTGCGGCATTAAAACCGGCAAACGAGTATGATGCTTTATACCAATCAGCCATCGCTCGAGCAAAAGCTGATTGGTTGGTAGGGTTGAATGTAACACGTGCATTGACGGTGAAATATGAAGATAATCTTTCTGCCGGACGTGTGCAAACACCAACATTAGCATTGGTACGTGAACAAGAGAAAAAAATAGAAACGTTTGTACCTAAGACGTATTTTGTTGTGAATGTTCAATATAAACAGTTAAAAGCAATGTTTCAAAAGCAATTCGACACTAGAGAGGAAGCAGAACGCTTTATGGAAACAGTGAAAAAAGGTGTTGTTTTAGAGGTAAAAGAAAAAACACATGTGGAAAAAGCACCGTTACCGTACGACTTGACAGAATTGCAAAAGGAAGCGAATCAACGGTATCAATTCTCGGCTAAAAAAACATTGTCAATTGTACAAAGTTTATATGAAACACATAAAATTGTGACGTATCCTAGAACGGACAGTAAGTATTTGACAACAGATATGCAAGCAACCATGAAAGAAAGACTTCAAGCTATTGCCAAGTATGACGAACGAGCAAAAGAGTATATCAAGTTGGGCGGGAAAGTGATACAAACCGCTGTATTCCAAAACGACAAAGTTAGTGATCATCATGCACTTATTCCAACAGAACAAATGCCAAACTTGTCTAAATTATCATCTGATGAAAACAAAATTTATCGCTTTATTGTTGAGCGTTTTTTAGGTTTATTTGCACCACATCATCAAGTGAAAAGTGTGTCTATTAAAGTCCAATTTAATGACAAACAAGAATGTGTCTTTAAAGAAAACAGTGTCCTTGTTCAAGGTTGGAAAGAGCAAGAAGTCAGTCGTGTGTCTGTGGACGTAAAACAAGGCGATATACTATATGTTCAAACGAACTGCGAGAAAAAAGTCACTACCCCTCCGAGTGCTTTGTCAGAGGGAACATTATTGGGTGCTATGGAAAAACACAGTTTAGGTACACCAGCAACACGAGCAGAAATTATTGAAAAATTGATTAAATCTGACTTAATGGAAAGACAAGCCGTGACATTGAGAGTAACACCTAAAGGAAAACAGTTGTTACAACTTGTTAATCCTTCTCTTGTGACACCGACTTTAACAGAGCAGTGGGAAAAATCTCTTGAAAAAATTGCCCATGGCAAAGAGCGTTCAGACAGCTTTTTAAAAGATATTGAAAAAAGTACACGACATCTAGTAGAGGAAATTAAGGGGAGTGAGGTTGCTTACAAAGATTTCACGATTACGTCCAAAAAATGCCCAGAATGCCAATCTTTGTTGCGTGAACGTAATGGAAAAGATGGCAAGCGTTATGTATGTACGAATGCTGAATGTTCATACCAACGACGTAAAGACCCTAAAGTATCCAATCATCGTTGTCCACAATGCCATAAAAAAATGGAAATCATTGACGGTAAAAATGGAGCATTTTTCAAATGTAAATTCTGTTCCATTACAGAAAAACTAGAAAATAAATCACAACGTCAACAAAAATTAAGCAAACACGAAGAAAAAAGATTGTTACAAAAAATCAATGCTAAACAAGAAACTGTTGAAAGTCCATTTGCTGTGTTAAAGCAATTAGCGAATGATAAGGTAGAGTAATCGAAAAAGAGCGAACCCATAGATAGTGGTTCGTTCTTTTTTGTTCAAAAAACTCTTTTTGTATATAGGGGGAGGTTGTTGAATCCGAGGGATTTTGAGGATATTTTATCTGTTTTAAGGATATAATATTATTTTTATAGATATAATATTGGAGCCATTGACAATTTTTGGATAATTTTATAATATTATTATAATGACTTTTCGCTTTATTTGCTTTCTAACATAAGGAGGAGAAAGAATGAAAAGTAAAAAAATGATATTAGGTGTTGTGATGTTAGCGTGTTTGTATGGTGTATCTACGGTAGATGCAGCTAGAGGGAATCTGACATGTGTTCATGGTGAAGAAAACGGGGAAGCAATGGCAGAGATTATTTCTACACATACAGAGGCTAGCAAGAGAATTGACATGCAACTAGTTTTTGATGATGGTTCAACAGGATATCCAAAAGGAGAAGCTAGAGATGTATCTAGATATAAATTAAAATCTGGTTTTAATTTTTGGAAACATGGCAGAAGTACAGCTGATTATTATGTTAACGGTGTACATGTTCATACAACAACAGAAACATATGCATTTTGATTTTTAAAATGTAAACGGATTAACTAGGGTGTAAACTTTTTAAGTGAGAGCATTGAAAGTAAAGGGTTTAAATTTTTGGGAGGGGATCTTATGCTTGTTTTAGAGAATATTGATGTATCAGTCGGAAAAAAGGAGAATAGACAACATGTGTTAAAAGGTGCATCATTTAGCGTACAAAAAGGACAAATTGTAACGATTGTTGGGAAAAGTGGTTCAGGAAAAAGCACTTTATTAAAAACAATTATGGGAATGCTAGATATTGATAATGGGGATATAATATTTCATAATCAGTATTTATCTCGTTTACCACTAAAGCAAAGACGCACTTACTCACATCAACATATGTCTTTTATTTGGCAAGATTTTAAATTGGTTGAGGAAATGACTGTCAAAGATAATATTTTATTGCCATTAGTCATTCATAAAAAGAAAATAGATACGACATTTTTTCATCATGTTGTTAAAACAATAGGGATTGAGCATCTTTTAAATAAATATCCCCATACTATTTCTGGTGGAGAACAACAAAGATGTGCAATTGCACGTTCTATTCTGTATAAGCCTAAATTAATATTAGCAGATGAGCCAACGGGTGCGTTAGATAGTCAAACGTCGAATGATATTGTGACTTTATTTTATCAAAGCCTTAAACAATTTGCCGATATGGTCATTATTGTGACACACGACAAAGATCTTGCGAGAATTGGTGATAAAAAATTGATGTTAATAGACGGAAAGGTTGTTGACCTATGAACCTTTTTAAAATTGTTTTAAAATCATGTCATATAAGAAATAAAGCATTTATAATGATTGTGATAACGTTAACATTTATTTTCGCTAGTATGGTGTCTATTGTTTCTGTAACGAATATTTATTTGAATGAAACGCAAAAAGCAAAAGAAAGCGTGTATGGTTCTTTTACAGATATTATTTATAAAGAACATACAAATGGGGACTTTGATTTAAATGAGCGTTATGGTCGTTTTTATATATCAAAATTACAAAACAATGGTCAAAGTGTTACGTATATAGGTGTTTTAAATGATAAGGCAAAAATATTGTCTAAGTTGAAAATAAAGAATATATCGTTACAAGAGAATGAAGTGATTGTTACTCGATCATTTGCGAAAGAAAATGAGTTAAATAAACAAGATAAACTCGTCATAAAAGGATATTCACTTGTTGTGAAAGACATTATAGATGATTATGGTATGCTTTGGGTAAAAGGTGAGGAAGAAGTACGGAAAGGGTATCATGAACCTAATGTACTTGTGTCACCAAATGTATTTTCTGAATTGAAAAGTAGTATCGTTTTTAGTGTAACTTTAGAAAAATTCAATGGACAACCGAGTGAACAGTGGCTAGATTTGGAAGGTAATCATTATCATAATGTGTTTATTGATAAACAGAATACCACCGCTATTTATTACTTCCCAAGTTTTTTTGAAAAACTTTTATCGATTATTTTTTCGTTTATTGTATTTACGCTAATAAAAGTTTATCAATCATCTGCACGCAAAAAATATCATGTATATGATTTAATGGGAATGAATACAAAATATATTGGCATGACGTGTGTTATAGAAACTATTTATATGGTATGTCTAGCAATGGTTTTAGGTTTAACTTTTTCATTTGTTTTTTCATCATGTTTATTAAGTCTTGTTTTTAAAAAAGTATTTTTTGTACCTGTTGATTATTTAATTATTTATATAGGGAAATACATGATATTGATGAGCATCATGTGCTTATTCTCTTTTTTATTTTTACCAATATTTACAAAAAAAGAAAGACGAGTAAAACGTCAATCTCATCAATTCTTTTTTATAAAAGGGACAAAACGGTATATGGTGTTTGCAGGAATGTTTAGTATCTTGCTTGTTTTTTTAGTGAGTTTAATGACAACTTATTTTCAAGCAGTCAATAAAGGAGTTTTATCAAGTGATGCATACGGAAAAATGACAGATCATTTTGATTATGAATTTTCAATAAAAAAACAGAATAATATAGTAAATAAGACTTATTATCATCAAGAGTGGCATGAGGCAAGTCAGCATTCTGATTGGATTTTGCAATATTATCGTGATACAGGTGAATTGGAAAAATTAGCTAAAAATATTAAAAGTAGTTTTCCAAATGCACAAGAAGATATCTATCAAGAACTATCTTCTGTTTATTTAGTCAATAAGGATAATGTATTTAATCAACCGTATATTGAAAGATTATACGTGGATAAAGTATTAGAAAATAATCCGTTCTTTACGTCTTTACTAGATGAAAATAGAAAAATATTACGTATTTCTTTAATCACGTATCCAGATGATACAATTAAAGAACTATCTTCTTTTTTTAATAAAGAGGTTGATGTAGATAGTGTTTTATCGGGAGAGGAAGCTTTAGTTGTAGCACCTGCTTATGAATATTTTGAGGAGAGAATAAAAGATGGAAATATTGTGAATAGATTTTCAAAACCGATTGATGCAACTCACTCGAATGCGACATTAGATACAAAAATTAGTAAAGAAAGTATTTTAGAAACAGTATTTTTATCGTCTTCTAGTTCGGTATATGGACGCCTTTCAACACAAGAAGCAAAAGATATTTTTAAAGTACATAAAGTGCCAATTACTGTTGCAGGGGTTGTTTATAGACAAATTGGTTGGTTTACACTTGAGGAAATGAGTGCTCCGTATCGCTTAATTGTTTCTCATGCTTTTATGGAAAAGCACCATTTACCACAATATATGACACGCTTAAGGGTGCGTATACCAGATAAAGAGTATGAACATGTGAATAGTCAAATAAGAAACTTTATGAGTGGATATAAGGATATTGATTTTATTGATCAATTTGAAAAATTAAAAATCTTTAAAGAATATAGTATTCTTCAACAAAGTTTTAATATATTGATTGTTATTATGTTTGTTACATTGATAACGCTTATTCTGAATAGTTTTATTCAAAGTTTTTTCATACATCATCAACAAAGATATAGTATCTATGTTTTATTGGGGTTATCTGATAAAAAACTCGTGATGATATGTTTTTTACCGATGTGTTTAAGCATTCTTTTATCTAGTATCATTACATTTGGATTAGTATTATTTTTGACTGCCGGTCCAGTAGTGTGGTGGACTGTTAAAATGATATTAGAATTTGTATGGAATGTAGGAATACCTTATCTTATAATTATCGTTATTTTATGGATTATCACATGGATTCAAACCAAACGTTTTATGAAACAAGTACATACATATTATTCAGAATAATATTAAAACGATAATAAAAAGACGACAGTATCATCATGCTGTCGTCTTTTTCGTTATTGATTTATCCAATGAAATCCGTCTTTTTCTAGTAGTTGGATGCTTTCAATAGGTCCCATGCTACCAGCAGTATATGTTGGTATGTTTGATTGTGTGTCATTGTCCCATGCGTGACGAATGCGGTCAATAAAAGCCCACGATAATTCAATTTCTTCACGGTGTGCAAAGTTTGTCATATCACCATGTAAGCATTCTAAAATCAAACGTTCATACGCTTCGGGAGCATTTTGTTGCGTATAGGTTTTTGTTAAGTCAATCATTTGGATATGATGTGATAATCCTTGTTCTTTTGTATTGATAAATAGACGTATTTGTTCTTCGGGTTGTATATGAATACTTAATAGATTACCTGCAACTTCTGGGCTTGTTGGTTTAAATTGGATATGTACACTCGTGTCTTTATGTGACAGACGTTTCCCAGTACGAATGTAAAAAGGAATGTTTTTCCAACGTGCGTTATCAATGAAAATTTTTCCTGCTACGAATGTTTCCGTACGTGTGGATGCATCAATATCTGGTTCTTCTTTGTATCCGATAATATCATCATTGCCAATGTATTGTGCACGAACAAAATGTTCTTTAATGGCATTTTCATCATACATACGAAGATGACGCAAAACAGAAGCTTTTTCTTCTCGAATATTTTCCCCATTTAATGTTTCGGGTAGTTCCATGCTTAATAACGATAAAATTTGGAAAATATGATTTTGTACCATATCTCGTAAAGCACCACTTTTATCGTAATAGCCAGCACGGTCTTCAAAGCCAACGGATTCAGCTAAGGTAATTTGAATATTGTCGATGTATTCAGCATGCCAACAAGCTTTTAATAGTGCATTATGGCAGCGTAAAGCGGTAATGTTTTGTACCATTTCTTTGCCGAGATAATGGTCGATACGGAATATTTGATTTTCATCAAATGTTTGAGTGAGTTGATTGTTTAACTCAATAGCCGTTTGTAAATTATGTCCAAATGGTTTTTCAATAATTAAACGATTAAACCCATTTGATGTTAACAAATGTTGCGTTTTAATATGTTGAGCAATCGTACCAAAAAAGTTTGGAGCAACAGATAAATAGAACACACGATTACCCAATGTGTGATATGTCGCATCTAGTGTATCTGCCAAATGTTTTAGTTGATCATAATGTTGTGTATGTTCGACGTTATGTGATAAATAGTAGAAATGGCTTGCGAATGCTTTTTTTTCTGCATCATCATTCGATAATTGTTGAATGGATTCTAAAACAACTTCTTGATAGTAATCATTACTCCATTCACGACGTGCTGTTCCTATAACGGCAAACGAGTTTTTTAAATGTCCTTTTTTAAAAAGGCGGAACAAGGCTGGATATAGTTTGCGTTTTGCCAAATCACCCGTTCCACCAAAGATAGTGATTAAAACAGGTATTTCTTGAATAATGGTCATAGTGTTCCTCCATAAATAATGTACGCTTTATTATACTAATGCGACGTATTTGTTGCAATGAAAAAGCAAGGGTTTTATAAAATATAAATTGGAATATTGCTTTTAGATGAAATAATGAAATTGACTGTGATATAATACCCATAACTATCATCATAGGAGGGAATCATGACGCAATTATTTATTAAAGGTACCGTTGAAACGATTTATTTTCAAAATGCATCCAATTTTTATAAAGTCATGCTCGTTTCCGTAGAAGATACAAACACTTCTTATGATGATACGACGATTGTGGTAACGGGGACATTTGGTGATATTCATTTAGATACTCAATATATTTTTTATGGTGATTTAGTGGAGCATGCCAAATACGGTCTGCAATTCCAAGTAACAACCTATCAACAATCGTCTACTCTCTCTGAAAAAGGGCTTATTCAGTATCTATCAAGTGATAAGTTTCCAGGGATTGGCACAGTGTTAGCAACACGTATTGTCGATATGTTTGGTGTAGAGTCGATTGAAATGATTTTGAATCATCACCCCAATTTAAAAACAATCCCAGGATTAACCACACAAAAAAGAGAAGTATTACATGATACCTTGTTGAGTATACAAGGAGAAAATCACATCGTATTATCCTTGTTAAAATATGGATTTAATGACACATTAGCGTATCGTATTTTTCAAACCTTTAAAGAAAAATCTTTGGAGATTATTGAAACCAATCCATATTTATTGATTGAAAAAATAGACGGTATCGGTTTTTCAAAAGCAGATCAAATTGCTGAAAGTTTAGGCTTTCCAGCAAATGCAGTGGAAAGATTAAGAGGTGCTCTGTTTTTTACACTAAAAGAAAGATGTTACACAACGGGGAATACGTATGAAAAAGCCGAAGATGTACTCGTGCATAGTTTACAGCTACTTGAAAAAAGTCGAGCAGTTTTAATTGATGAAGAAACATTGGCAAATGAACTAATTGCCATGGGGCAAGTGGGGACAATTATTGAAGATAATGGACGATTTTCAATTCCTAGTATTTATTATGCTGAAAATGGGATTGTATTGTCGTTAAAAGGATTGACGCATCAAGAAAAGATCTCTTATTTACAAGTTGATATTGATAAAGAAATACAGAACATTGAAAAACGTCTACATATTACATATAGTCCTACGCAAAAAATAGCTATTAAAAAAGCACTAGAATGTCCAGTTTCTATTTTAACTGGAGGCCCAGGTACAGGGAAAACCACGGTTATCAATGGCATTGTTACATTATTTGCGAAACTCAATGATATTGATTTATATAGTCATACTTATGTTGATGATTTTCCTATTTTGTTAGCGGCACCGACAGGGCGTGCGGCAAAACGGATGAAAGAATTGACAGGATTACCTGCTTCTACATTACATCGTTTGTTAGGTATTGGATTAACTGGTCAGTTGATTGAAGACGATATGCTCGATACTAAAACATTAGAGGGACGTTTGTTAATTATTGATGAAATGTCCATGGTGGATACATGGTTAATGAACTGGGTATTAAAAGCTATTCCTATGGGTATGCAAGTTATTTTAGTTGGTGATAGACACCAGCTACCTTCGGTTGGACCTGGGCAAATTTTACATGATTTATTGATGTCGAAAAGTATTCCCTATACAGAATTGACCGATGTGTACCGACAAGATGAGCAATCGACGATTGTGGAATTGGCACATTCTGTTAAAGACGGTATTTTACCAGATAATTTTTCTCAAAATTTTAAAGATAGATCTTATTTTTCTTGTTCTGCCAATCAAGTGGCACTCGTTGTTGAAAAAATTGTTGAAAAAGCAGCTTTAAAAGGTTATACAATGTCGGATATCCAAGTATTAGCACCAATGTATAAAGGTGCAGCAGGTATCAATCAGTTAAATCAGTTAATTCAAAATATTTTAAATCCAGCTAAATCAACAAATCGACAAGTCGAACATTTTGATAGAGTATTTCGTGTTGGCGATAAAGTATTACAATTAGTCAATCAGCCAGAGCAAAATGTGTTTAATGGTGATATAGGTGAAATTATTTCTATTTTTTATGCAGAAGAAACAGAAAGTAAAATAAATGAATTGGTTGTTTCTTTTGATGGGAATGAAGTTAGCTATCAAAGAAATGAATGGCATCAATTAACATTAGCATATTGTTGTTCAGTACATAAAGCTCAAGGAAGTGAGTTTCCTTTAGTGATATTACCAATGGTAAAACAATATGGACGTATGTTACGTAGAGATATTTTTTATACAGCTTTGACACGAAGTAAAAAAAGTTTAGTGTTATGCGGCGAGTTAGATGCTTTTATATACGCTACAGAACAAGAAGTAACGTATCGACAAACATTGCTTGTGGAAAAATTGCAAGGAGAAGGTTTGGCGGTAAAAGAGATATCGGTTGAACAAAACGAAACGATACAGACAAAATCACTTATTTTAACAGAAGAAACACTATATGAGATTGATGCCATGATTGGCATGGACGGTATAACACCGTATGATTTTATGACATAATAGAGGTAGAGAATGTTTACAATAATTTTAATCATTATCTTTTTGAATACATTAGCAGCCTTAATTACTGTTTTTAGAGAAAGTAGGGGGATTTCTTCGACGTGGACATGGTTATTGGTGTTAGTGTTATTACCTATTATTGGGTTTATTTTATATTTATTTATTGGAAAGAAAATTTCTAAAGAAAATATTTTTGATTTACAAAAACAAGAACGCTTAGGATTACGTGTGTCTGCGAGTGAGCAAAAAGAATTGTTGGAAAAAAGACAACTAGCACAAAGGCATTCTCGTGCTGAAAAAGAAATGATTTCTCTTTTTTTGAATACGGAGGAGGCTTTGTATACAAAAGGGAATGTTGTTGACATTATAGATAATGGCAATGTTAAGTTTGAACAGCTATTAGAAGATATAAACAATGCAACGCATCATATTCATTTGCAATATTACATTTTTAATAATGATGATTTAGGGAAAAAAATCATGAGAGCATTGTATAAAAAAGCGTCACAGGGCGTTGAAGTTTTAGTGTTGTATGATGCTTTAGGTAGTCGAACATTAAACCCTCAATTTTTTAGACGTTTAACAAAAGCAGGAGGAAAAGCTCTGTCTTTCTTTGGGTCGTCTATTCCGATTGTTAACTTACGGTTTAATTATCGCAATCATAGAAAAATTGTTGTTATTGACGGGAAAATTGGTTATGTTGGTGGGTTTAATATTGGCGATGAATATTTAGGAAAAGGTAAACTAGGGTATTGGAGAGATACGCATTTACGCATTTCTGGAGAAGCTGTACATTCGCTACAAACACGCTTTTTCGTTGATTGGAATGCTGTTGCCAAACTAGAAGATGAAAAAGGATATAAAGAAGAATATTTTCCACCATTTGAAGAAATAGGGCATACAGCAATGCAAATTGTGTGCAGTGGCCCAGAGTCTGATTGGGATCAAATTAAATTGGGCTATGTCAAAATGATTTCTCTTGCGAAAAAAAGTATTTGGATACAAACACCTTATTTTATTCCCGATGAAAGTGTTATGGATGCGTTACGTATTGCTATTATGTCGGGGATTGAAGTGAATATTATGATACCTTGTAAACCGGATCATCCTCTTGTTTACCGTGCAACAGAATATTATGCAAAAATTTGTGGGAGTTTAGGTGCAAATATTTATGTGTACCAAAAGGGATTTATGCATTCTAAAGTTTTGTCGATTGATGGGAGAATGGCAAGTGTTGGTACAGCTAATTTTGATATTCGCAGTTTTGAATTGAATTTTGAAGTGTGTGCATTTATGTATGATGCTTATATTGCTAAAACATTAGAAGAACAATTCAAGCGTGATATTGAATTTTGTGAACAAGCAACTTCAGAGTATTTCAGTCAACAATCTTTATGGCGAAAACTAAAACAACTTTTTTCAAGATTATTTTCTCCTGTTCTATAGGAGGTTACGATGATAAAAATGTATATAGATGCAGCATGCTCTATACCACCTCAAAGAATCGGTATAGGCATTGTCATATATAAGGATAAACAGCAACAACAATTATCTATACCTTTAAATAAAGCCTTGAATAATCATGAAGCAGAATATGAAGCGATTTATCAAGGTTTGTGTTATTTAATTGAAAAAGAACTTCATCATGATATTGTATTGATATATTCGGATAGTAAAGTTGTTGTGACGGCATTGAACCGAAAAAGTGCTAAAAATAGTTGGCAGCAGCCGTATTTAGACAAAATTTTACCTTTATTAAATCAGCTACATCACTATTATATTGAGTGGTTTTCAGATAAAGAAAATAAAATGCCTGACATACTCGCTAAAAGAGCACTTACTTTACGTGAATAAGAAGTAAGTTAATGTTAGTTGCTATGTAAACAAAATATCAAAAAAGAAAATATAGGTTGATAATTAACTCGATTTAAGCCATAATAAGAAAAGATAAATTTGACAAACCGATATATTCCTTGTATAATTCGGTATGTTGCTTTAGGAGTGATAAGATGAAATGGTCAATGAAACAAATTGAAGAACATGGTGTTGAACCGTTAAAATTTTTGCAAGAAGTGGATTTGAAACAATCACTGATAAAGCGTGAATCTGACATTATAGATGTATCACCTGTGAAGTTGAATGGGTCACTTTTGTATGACAATCATAGCGTTATTGCGACGTTTGTTGTAGAAGTTACTGTTACTCTACCTTCTTCACGAACATTGGAGCCAGTCCAAGTTCCTTTAATGATTGATGTATCTGAAAGATATGTTGAACAAGGCTACTTATCTCAGTATGTAGAGGTGGCTAAAGAGGAAATTGTTACTGTTATTGAGGAAAATTATGTTGATTTAACAGAAACGATTATTGATAGTATTTTGTTAAGTTTACCACTAAAAGTTTTATCTCAAACAGAACAAGAGGACGACAATTTACCAAGTGGTAATGGATGGGTTCTTTTGACTGAAGATGCATACAATATGCAGAAACAAAAAGAAGCAGAAGACAATATTGATCCTAGACTTGCAGGGTTAAAAACTCTCCTTTTAAATGAGGAAGACGAAGATCAAAGTCTGTAACAACTTTGGTGAATACCAATATAAGATAGACAGTAATCAGGAGGTGTAGAACATGGCAGTACCTAAAAGAAGAACATCAAAAGCTAGAAAAGCAAAACGTCGTACACACTTTAAATTAGAAGTACCAGGTATGACAGCATGTGCAGATTGTGGCGAATTGAAAAAAAGTCATCACGTTTGCCCATCTTGTGGTAAATACGACGGTAAAGAAGTTGTATCAGTTGGCTAATTATAATGAAACAGTCTTTGTATAAAGGCTGTTTTTTGTTTATAGTAGATAGTTTTAAAGGCGTTTTGTATAAGATATAGGAGAACCTCAGCAAAAGAGGTTCTATAATATTTGGTGTTGGTATCTTCCAAAAGGAAGCTACCAACACCTTTAAAATTATGGTTCTTTATCAAATTATGGTTCTTTATCAAATTGTATTGGTGTCAGTATACTGATAGTGAATAGCATTCGATAATATTTCACTAATGAGAATGATGTATATGATATGGAACATAATGAAAAAAGAGTGTATATTAAGGTGTCAATGCATCGTTTTTTGATAATATATCAAATCTAATTTTATTCGTTTACGTTTATATGAACATATACATATATTTTTTCTTAGGATTAAGCTATTTTAAATGTATTGTACTATCCGGTTTTATTTCGGCTTATAATACTTTTGTTTGACCTTTTTGTAGTGCTGGTATAAACTTAGAATGTTACAGGCTTAATGATATGAAAGGAAAAATGTGTATTCATGATGACAATAACAGAGTTAATATGGTATTTGATACCCTTGGTTGTTGCATTCGTCTATTTAATATTTAGAAAAATATTGTATAAAATAGGGTTTTCAATCATTCTTTTCCCATTTGTACTCATTGGTATAGAAGAAATAGGAGAAGTGATTTTTCGCTATTCTATTTTGCCATACGTCTTTTTTGGCTATGTTTTAGTAGGATTTTTTTTATTATTTTATAATTATAAAGCAGACCGCTTTTTTACGACAATGCAATTTTTTAAAAAGTATAGTGTCGTCATTGGATATGTATCCATATTTGTTTGGGCGGTACTGATTATTTATCGTCTTATGGATGTTTTTCTATTGACTTAATACTTTAGACTGATGTCAAAAAATGATAAAGTGTAGTATGATAAAAATTATCAAAAAACGAAGGATGTATGTACATGCAGGAACAATTTATGAAACAATTAGAAGATGAAAAGAAAAAAGAAATATCAGAAAAATATCGTAAAATTGTCCAAATTGGTGCCACGGTTGGTCTAGTTTTAACAGTGTTGATTGCGATATGGGTTGCAACAGGTACCTATTTTAAACCGACTGACCAAGGTGGTATGTTTGAAACACACTTAAAACAATTGGGTGTATTTGGACCGATTTTATTCATTTTGATACAAATTATTCAAGTTGTCTTACCTATTATTCCCGGAGGAGCGGTTTCTGTTAGTGGAACGGTCGTTTGGGGCTATGAATGGGGATTCGTTTATAATTACATAGGTATTTTTATAGGCTCTATGATTGCCTTTCATTTAGCAAGACAGTATGGAGAGTTTTTTGTAAAATGTTTTGTATCAGATGAAACATATGATAAATATATGGGTTGGACAAGAAATGAAAAACGTTTCTCATGGATTTTAGGTATTTTGTTCTTTTTACCTGCTGCTCCAGATGATATTTTATGTATGATTGCAGGTTTAACCACAATGTCATTCAAAAAATTTGTATGGATTTTTATCCCAACAAAAGCTGTTTCGACCTATGTCTTTACCGTGATGATGCAAGAAATGATTTTCTTCTTTATTCATCATATTTGGCCATGGTTAACGAATTTCTTTTCATAATAAATCGTATAAAATAGAAAGAAGTGAAATCTTTGAAAAAAAGTCAAATCAATATGCTTTCTAGTGCAACAAGTGTGAAAGGGCAAGGTGTTGGTTCTGCTTATATTGAACAAGTCAATTTAGTCAAAGATGGCTTAGCAGATGAGTTTGATATATTCGAGAACGCTTTAAAATGTAGTGAAATTACACACTACCATACTATTGATTTTAAATTTGCCATTTCAAAATGGTTTATGACAAAAAATGGTAAATCAGTTGGTTATGTACACATGCTACCAGAAACAGTTGAAAACAGTTTGAATTTACCCAAACCAATTAAAAAAATCTTTTTTTGGTATATGATTAAATTTTATAAAAGCATGGATTACTTAGTAACTGTTAATCCATATTTTATTGGTGAACTCGAAAAATATGGTATTGACCGTAATAAAGTTACATATATTCCTAATTATGTATCAGGTGATGATTTTTACAAAGTATCAAAAGATGAAAAAGAGCGTTTAAGAGAAAAGTACGGAATAGATAAAGACGCCTTTGTTGTTTTATCTGCAGGGCAATTACAAACCAGAAAAGGTATCTTTGATGTATTGAAAATGGCAGAACAACTTCCCGATATTCAGTTTGTATGGGCAGGTGGTTTCTCGTTTGGGAAAATAAGTGACGGCTACAAAGAAATTGAAAAAGTTGTCGATAATCCACCACACAATGTTAAATTTTTAGGTATTGTTGATAGAGAATATATGAATGAAGTCTATAATTTAGCAGATGTGATGTTACTTGCTTCTTTTGAAGAACTATTTCCAATGACCATTTTAGAGGCAATGTGTGTCAATACCCCAATTCTACTAAGAGATTTAGAAATATATGAAGATATTCTTTTCGATTTTTATGAAAAGGCAAATTCTATTGATACATTTGTGTCTGTACTAAATCGTCTAAAGCAAGATGAATCATATTATGAACAAGCACAACAAGCATCTGCCAAAGGAAATATTTTTTATGCAAAAGACAATGTATTGTCTATGTGGAAAGAATTTTACGAACAAGTTGAAGAACAAGCGAAACAAGAAAATTAAGAAAAAGAGTTCTCATCATAAAATAAGATGATGACTCAAAAGAAGTGGTACTCTAACACTTAAAATGTTAGAGTACCATTTTTTTCTGTTAATTAAACAATCATGATATGGGTATCTATTTTCATTACATACTGACTTTTACAACAATATCTTATTATATGGTCAAGAAATAATTATGTACAATCAGATGCGATAATATATGAAACTATCTTTTCATCAATAAAAATCGAGTTTGTGCAGAAATTTGATTAAATATTCAAAAAATATTAATGATTTTATTCCAAGAAGTGAAAATATGGTATAATAATATATAATAAATAAAAAATTATCATAAATAGAATGGAATGAGGTAACTATGCGGACAAAAGACGAATTGAGACAAAAAATAGCCATAACATTTAAACAAAGAAGAAAACAATTAGGTTTTTCTCAAAAAGAACTTGCTGAAGGTGTATGTGCACAGGGGATTATTAGTAAAATTGAGAAAAACGAATTATTACCGTCCATTGAGATTATCATTAAAGTTGTTCATAAGTTAAAAATTCCAAAATCATTTATTGATGATTTATTCAATTTTGATGATAGCACAACTTTTTATTCGTCCGAAGTGAAAGATTTATTAAAAGCGAATAATTACAGTGCGTTAAATTTTATCGTGAGCAAAACAAATGATGTTCAATTATCTCCAGTAGAGCGTTTATACTATGATTGGATTAAGGCAGTTGTTTTGTATCATTATAAACACAATAAAAAAGAAGCAATGTTTATTTTGAATAACTTACTTGAAAGAACAGAAAGCGACAACCCTGTTCATGTGAAAGCACAAATGATGATTGGTAATATTTATAGTAATGATAAAAAATATACTAAAGCTATTAGTGTTTTTGAAGATATTTTACCAAAAATTGCACAATTAACAGAATGGGAAGAGGGCGTTAGATTGTATTACAATTTAGCCCAAGCGTATTTTTTAACTGATAATTTTGATTTAGCTCTTAAGTATGTATCATTTGGCATTGATTTAGCTGTTTTACACCAATCCATGTACTTATTAGGTGATTCATATTTGATGCGTGCACAGTTATTAAAAGAGAAAAATTTTGAGAATGAAGCATTAGATGCAGCACAAAAAGCGATTTCGATTTTTACTATTCAAAATAATTCTTACTTAGTGAGTATGGCATTGAATTTTTTGAGTACATTAAAATACTGATTGAAAATTGCTCTATTTGAAAAGTGGAGAACCAACGTTTTAAGCGTTGGTTCTCCACTTTTGGTATATTGGCATTATTTATTTTCCTCATTTAAATGTACGCGTAATTTTTCTTGATTTACAAAATCAAATTGATTGAAAAAGTGGTGGAGTGTTTTTAGGACACTTGGCATGAAGCCCATTTCATCGTTTTCGATTTGTAAGACGAGTAAAGGTTCGTGCAAACTTAAGCGTAATAAGAACCATCCATTACCGTATGGTGATGTTATATTAAAGCGTACGCCTTCTTCATTTTCATAATCTATTTGGAAACCGTCAATTTTGGTGTTTTCTAGATCTTGAATAACACGTTGACCTTGCTCTTTAAAGTGTTGTCCCGATAATTTAAAACGTACTTCTAATGTCTCGACGGGTTGTTTTAATGTACTAATTAAATCATCAAAAGTTTTCCCTTGTTGCATTAACGTTGGTAAAAGCATTAAACATTTGGCAATAACGTATGCTCCATCGTCTAAAAAATAGTTTTCTTTAAATGCCGCATGTCCACTCGTTTCAATAGCTAGTGGGCAATTCACACCGTCTTTATTCAGTTGAATAGCTTTGTTAATGACATTTCTATATCCAGAAATATAACGACATTGCTTCCCACCTAAATGCTCAATAAATACTTTTAAATGTGAACTTGTTGGTGAATTGGTTACAATAGTTGAATGAGGATGCTCTCGTAACACGATTTGACTTAAAACAGCAATTAAATTATTACGATTTAAAAGATGTCCACTTTTTGTTACGATAGCCGAACGATCCACATCTGTATCAAAAATAATACCCAAATCTGCTTGATGACGGATAACTGCTTCTTTAATACTTTCCATTGCTTCTTTGTTATCGGGATTTGGAATGTGATTTGGGAATGTACCGTCGGGTTCTAAAAATTGGGATCCAGCTGTATTAGCCCCTAAAGCACCTAGCACTTTATCGACGAAAAAGCCTCCTGCACCATTTCCTGCATCAACAATAATGTGCATATTTTTAAGAGGAGTTTCATCAGTTGTTTGCATCCCGTTTTTGATTTTTTGTACTAAATCTTGTGCATAAGGTGTTAAAATATCATCTGTTTTGATTGTTCCTATACGACCATTTGTGTTAGGAGTTGTGTGTGATAAAATATAGTCAATATCATCGTGTTCTGCACCACTTACTGCACTGAAAATTTTAATACCATTAAAATAATAAGGTAAATGACTTGCGGTAATCATAATACCAATATCACATTTAAACATTTCAAATTGTGTACTCATAAACATGGCAGGTGTTGTGGCAAGCCCAAAATCAATAAGATTGACGCCTTGTTCACGTGCAGATTGAATAAAGGCATTGACCAATGTTTCTCCACTAATACGACTATCTCTTCCAATACCGATTGTTAGTGTTCCGTTTTGATACTTATTTTCTTGAGTTTGTCTTGCCCAATGTATAATTCCAGATACGATACTAGGAATTTCTTTTTCTGTTAAATTTGCTTCATAATCTGTTGTTGAAATGGCGATACCACGAATATCTGAACCATTTTGTAATTGTTGCAGTGATGACATGTTCTTCCTCCTAAGTTTTATTATATCTATCATACTATTAAAGGAGAAAATTGTTAAATACTTTTCATAATTCGTGAAAAATATTAGTGTGTTGATAAAACAAATGATAACGTCAAATAAGCGTAGAATACGGTTGTTTGACGTTATTTTTATGATAAAACAAAAAAATTAGCACATTGTTGACAAGAGTGCTAAAAGATGTTAAACTCTTTTTAGCACTTGAGATTAAAGAGTGCCAGAACAAAGACGTTATGGTAAAGAGGTGAGAATATGCTAACCGAACGTCAATTAAAAATATTGCAGTTAATTATTCGATTGTATGCTGAACAACAAGAACCTGTCGGTTCTAAAACATTATTAAAAGAAGCTGATTTACCGTTTAGTTCTGCAACGATTCGAAATGAAATGATGAAATTGGAAGAATTGGGTTTTTTAGAAAAAACACATTCTTCATCGGGACGTATTCCATCAGTTTTAGGGTATCGTTTTTATGTTGATAATATGTTACCGGCTGTTCAAACAGCCAATATTCAACCACAAGAGTTAACAGATATTCGACAAACATTAAGACATCGGTATCATGAAATTAGTGAAATTGTGGATATATCAGCGAAAATGTTATCTAATTTAACCAATTATACAACTATTGTTTTAGGTCCTGAAACAAGACAAAGTAAGTTGACTGGTTTTAGATTGGTGCCATTAAGTGATACACAAGTAATGGCTATTTTGGTAACGGATAAAGGAATGGTTGAAAATCGTATTTTTAATATTCCGGCAAGCATTATACATGATGACTTAGAAAAAATTGTCCGTATTTTAAATGATGAATTGGTGGGTTTATATTTATCCGAAGTTTATGATAAATTACAATACGATATTCCACAACTCATTCGACAAAATATTTCAGAGCAGTTTGATATTTTACCAATTTTACAAGAATTGATGACTAAAATGGAAACAGATCGCATGTTTATTGCTGGAAAAACCAATTTATTTGATTACATAGATTATGAAAATAGTCGGACAAATTTAAAAAACTTATACAATATGATTGAAAATTCGAGTGATTTGTATCAGTTAATGTCACCGACACATCAAGGTGTGGATATTAAATTTGGTTCAGAGTTAAATCATGAAGCGTTTAAAGATTTAAGTTTTGTGACGACAACTTATGAAACGAACAATGGGAAAGGTGTTATTGCTTTGATTGGGCCGACAAATATGTCGTATGCACGTGTTGTTGGTTTGATGAATGCGTTAAGCGAAGAGTTATCGGGTAGCATCAACCAGTATTTTGATGATTTAGATATATAATATAAGGAAAAGAGGGATAACGTGTCAGAAGAAACACATCAACCTGAAGTAGAAGAAACTGTGGAGCAACCAACGGAATTATCGCAAGAAGTGACGGAAGAGGTTGTGGAAAAGACCGAACAAGAATTGGAAATCGAACGATTACAGCAAGAAAACGATGCGCTGGCAGATAAAGTGTTGCGTGCTCAAGCAGAATTACAAAATGTTCAAAAAAGACAAGCAAAAGAACGTCAAGATTTATTGAAATATCGTTCACAAAAATTAGCAGAAGAATTGTTACCAGTTTTGGATAACTTAGAAAGAGCATTGGCTATTGAAGTGGCTGATGAACAAGGGCAAGCGTTGAAAAAAGGTATTGAAATGGCATATTCAAGTTTTGTGGCTGCATTAAAAGCTGAAAATATTGAAATGGTAGATGCTTTAAATCAAAAATTTGATCCGATGTATCACCAATCTGTGCAAGTCGTTCCTGCTCAAGAAGATCAAGAAGCAGATACGGTCGTACAAGTGTTTCAACAAGGTTATAAAATGCATGATAGAGTTATTCGTCCTGCAATGGTTGTCGTTTCACAATAGAAACATCACTTTTTGATAAAAGTAATTTAAACAGAAAAGAAAGATAAGAGGTAAAAAATATGACAAAAATTATTGGTATTGACTTAGGAACAACAAACTCAGCAGTAGCTGTATTAGAAGGAAATGAAGCAAAAATTATTCCAAATCCAGAAGGAAACCGTACAACACCTTCTGTTGTCGCATTTAAAAATGGTGAAATTCAAGTTGGTGAAGTAGCAAAACGCCAAGCTGTGACAAATCCAGATACAGTGATTTCTATTAAGAGCAAAATGGGTGAAGCAGGTTACAAAGTAAAAGTAGAAGATAAAGAATATACACCACAAGAAATTTCAGCAATGATTTTACAATACTTAAAAGGATATGCTGAAGATTATTTAGGTGAAAAAGTACAAAAAGCAGTTATTACAGTACCAGCTTACTTCAATGATGCACAACGTCAAGCAACAAAGGATGCAGGTAAAATTGCAGGTTTAGAAGTAGAACGTATTGTGAACGAACCAACAGCAGCAGCATTGGCTTATGGTTTAGATAAAACAGATAAAGATGAAAAAGTACTTGTATTTGACTTAGGTGGCGGTACATTTGACGTTTCTATCTTAGAATTAGGGGACGGTGTTTTTGATGTATTAGCAACAGCCGGAGACAATAAATTAGGTGGAGATGACTTCGACCAAAAAATTATTGATTTCTTAGTAGCTGAATTCAAAAAAGACAATGGTATTGATTTGTCACAAGATAAAATGGCTTTACAACGTTTGAAAGATGCTGCTGAAAAAGCGAAAAAAGATTTATCAGGTGTGACATCAACACAAATTAGCTTACCGTTTATTACAGCAGGTGCAGCAGGACCATTACACTTAGAAACAACATTAACACGTGCAAAATTTGATGAATTAACACATGAATTAGTAGAGCGTACAAAAGTTCCAGTACGTCAAGCATTAAAAGACGCTGGTTTATCACAATCAGATATTGATGAAGTTATTTTAGTTGGTGGATCAACACGTATTCCAGCGGTTGTAGAAGCTGTTCGTAAAGAAACAGGTAAAGAACCTAATAAATCTGTAAACCCAGATGAAGTTGTTGCGATGGGTGCTGCTATTCAAGGTGGTGTTATTACAGGAGATGTTAAAGACGTTGTTTTATTAGACGTAACACCTTTATCATTAGGTATTGAAACAATGGGTGGTGTGTTTACAAAACTTATTGATCGTAATACAACAATTCCAACAAGTAAATCACAAGTATTCTCAACAGCAGCAGATAATCAACCAGCAGTAGATATTCACGTGTTACAAGGTGAACGTCCAATGGCTGTGGATAACAAAACATTAGGTCGTTTCCAATTAGCAGATATTCCAGCAGCACCTCGTGGTGTGCCACAAATTGAAGTAACATTTGATATTGACAAAAATGGTATCGTAAGCGTACGTGCAAAAGATCTAGGTACTCAAAAAGAGCAAACAATTACAATCAAATCTTCTTCAGGTTTAACAGACGAAGAAATCGAACGCATGGTAAAAGATGCTGAAGCAAATGCAGAAGCAGATAAAAAACGTAAAGAAGAAGTTGATTTAAGAAACGAAGCTGATCAATTATTATTCAGTGTAGACAAAACATTGAAAGAGTTAGAAGGCAAAGTAGATGCTGAAGAAGTGAAAAAAGCAGAAGTAGCTCGTGATGAATTAAAAGCAGCTGTTGAAGCAAATAACTTAGAGGACATGAAAGTAAAACGTGATGCATTAAATGAAGTTGTTCAAAATTTAACAGTAAAATTATATGAACAAGCGGCAGCAGCACAACAAGCAGCTCAAGCAGATGCAGGTTCTTCTACAAATTCAGATGACAATGTTGTTGACGGTGACTTTGAAGAAGTAAAATAAGAAGCGGAGATGATAAGCAGCTATCCTGAATAGGATAGCTGTATATCCGTATAAATTGCTATAGCCGTTAAAACGTAGTGAGTTACGGATGCAGTATGAAACGGACGATTGCTACTAAAAAGATGTTGTCTAAAAAGGACGTGTCATGAAAAAGGTAATGAATGATGATACGTAAAGCGATCGGAGTACTAGTGATCAAAAGCAAGAGAATCTTGCAAGTTTGGAGGAGAAAATGTCAAAGAGAGACTACTACGAAGTTCTTGGTGTGTCAAAAACAGCATCAGATGATGAGATAAAAAAAGCCTATCGTAAATTATCAAAAAAATATCACCCTGACATTAATAAAGAAACAGGTGCAGAAGAAAAATTTAAAGAAATTTCAGAAGCATATGAAATGTTGAGTGATCCGCAAAAACGTGCTGCGTATGATCAATACGGGCATGCAGCCAATGACCCTAATTTTGGTGCTGGTGGTTTTGGCGGTGGTTTTGGTGGTTTCTCTGGTGGCTTTGGTGCCGGTGGTTTTGAAGATATATTTGATACATTCTTTGGTGGCGGTATGGGTGGTTCTCGTGGTAGAACAAGAAATATGGCACGACAAGGGTCGGATTTACAATATCGTATCAATTTGAGCTTTGAAGATGCCATTTTTGGTAAAAAAGAAACGATTAAATATCGTCGTGAGGAAGAATGTCATACATGTCATGGTAGCGGAGCTAAAGAAGGAACAGATCCGGTTACATGTCATAAATGTCATGGTAGTGGTGTTATCAATGTTGAACAAAATTCTATTTTTGGACGTGTAATGACACAAGCTGCGTGTGATGTATGTGGTGGAACAGGAAAAGAAATCAAAGAGAAATGTTCAACATGTCATGGTTCAGGTCGTTCTAATGAAGAGCATACAGTGAATGTGACGATTCCAGCAGGTGTGGAAGATGGGCAACAAATGCGATTGTCTGGACAAGGAGAAGCCGGATATAATGGGGGACCTTATGGTGATTTATACATCATCTTTTCAGTAGCTAAAAGTGACCGATTTGATCGTGATGGTTCAGAAATCTATTTTGAACAACCAATTAGTTTTGTTCAAGCTACTTTAGGTGATGAAGTAGAAGTACCAACTGTTCATGGAAATGTTAAATTAAAAATTCCTGCTGGGACACAAAGTGGCACAACTTTTAGATTAAAAGGAAAAGGAGCTCCAAAACTAAGAAGCTCTATTATGGGCGATCAACATGTGAAAGTACGTGTATTAACACCACGTGATTTAAATGATAAACAAAAAGACTTATTACGTCAGTTCGCACAAGCAGGTGGAGCTGATTTACCAGATGAGGAAGGTAACTTCTTTGATAAGTTATTCCATGGTGGGAAAGATAAGAAGAAAAAATAAATAAGTAGTTTAGTAGTGAATGGCATAGCTGTTCACTGCTTTTTTGTTCTATGTCAAATGGTGTTGGCAGAATTTTAACCTACTAACACGACTTATTATAGAACCAAAAATATGATGAAAGAGTCATTTATCTACAAATAAGGTATATTTTATTGAATAGTATCCAAAGATTTTGACAAAGTATCTGTATTGAGCTAAAGTTAGTACATCAATTAGAAAAGAGGATATGCCCTATGCAAATGTATACAAAAAAATCAAAATTTTTAGAAATAAAAGATATAGATTTTTGAATTATTGATTGTTCGATAATTCAAAAGTTGAGAAAGGGAAAGAATGGATTATCAAGAACTAAATTTTCAAGAGATAAAAGGATATGTAAAATCATTAGCTATATCTGATTATGCCAAAAAGGAAATTGATAAAAGAGAACCGTCGTCTTCTTTGGATACTGTAGAAAAAAGGTTATTAGAAACAGTCGAAGCGTGCTATTTATTAGATAGTGGTCTGTATATGCCATTTATGGGGCTTACCAATATTGAGCACTTAACACAAAAAATCAAAAAAGGATTATTATTGGAGCCAAATGAGTTGGTTGATTATGCCGATTTTTTGAGAAGTGCAAGATTAATTTCGGCTTTTTTGAATAAGCATGTTGATAGAGTACCAACTTTATGTCGATATGCGAGTGGATTAGGCTCTTTTTGTCATATTGAAGAGGTAATTTATGATAAAATTAGACATAATCAAGTTGATGATGACGCCAGTAGAGAGTTGCGTAAAACAAGGCGAGCATTATTGCTAAATGACGAAGAAATCAGACAGCGATTGAAAAAGTTTTTGAAAGACGCTCGCTATAAAGAAAAAATACAAGAATTTATTGTTGTTGAAAAGGATACTCACTATACCATTCCGATTAAGAGTAGTTTTAAAAATCAAGTGCCGGGTATTGTGATTGACGAATCGTATAAAGGTCTAACAACATTTATTGAACCGAATAGCGTGGTTGGTTTAACACAAGAAAGAGCATTATTAAAAGCAGCGGAAATTGCTCAAGTGTATGAAATTTTAGCCGAATTAACGGAATTGATTGCACAAGATTTAGATAGTATTTATCAAACAATTGAAATTATTGTTGAGTTTGATGTCATTTTTGCACGAGCAAAATATTCAAAACAGATTGACGGTAAATCGGTTATAGTTAATAAAGAGGAATATATACGCTTTTGCCAAGTTAGACATCCTCTATTAAAAAAAGCAGTTCCACTGTCTTTAGAAATTGGGCGTCAACATCGAGCGTTGATGATTACTGGTCCAAACGCGGGAGGAAAAACGGTTGTGCTAAAAACAATCGGATTGATTACCGTCATGGTCATGTTTGGCTTGCTTGTGCCATGTGAGGACGGTACTCAAATAGCCATTATGGACGATATTTATGTGAATATTGGCGATAATCAAAACTTAGAGAATGCATTAAGTACATTTTCTAGTCACGTGCGTGATTTAGCATTTTATTTGAAAGATGCGAAAAGGCATACATTAGTCTTGCTTGATGAAATTGGGAGTGGTACCGAACCTAATGACGGTGCAGCTTTAGGTATGGCTATTTTGTCGGAGTTTTATCAAAAAGGAAGTTTAATTGTGGCGACAACACATTACGGTGAACTAAAAGAGTTTGCTTTACAACATCCCGATTTTCAAACGGCAGCAATGCTCTTTGAAAAAGACACATTAAAACCAACCTATCAATTACAAATGGGACAGACTGGTAAAAGTCATGCGTTTTTTATTGCTAGCCAAATGGGAATAGAAGAGATTGTACTCCAAAAAGCAAGACAAGTGCTGACACATCATATATATCCATTAGAACAGATTGTGTTTGAACCTTTAAAACAAAAACAGAAACGTATCCATGACATCACTTATGAAAAGGGAGATAAAGTATGGATACAAACACTTAAAAAAGAAGCGCTTATTTATGAGGTAGATATGTATCAACAATGTGCAACCGTTTATTTTGATAAACAGATGCATACAATACCATTAAAGAAAATAAAACTTGTTTTACCTGCAAAACAATTATATCCAGTTGGATACAATATGGGATTGCTGTTTACGGAGTATGCCATTTATAAACAGCAAAAAGATTTAAATAGAGGATCTAAAAAAGCGTGGAAAAAATATCGGAAAGAAAAAGAGAAAAGAGGTAATTAAGTGCAAGTACATACATTTGATGGCATTGTTTTATCTATAAGAGATTATAAAGAGTCCGATGCAATGGTAAAAATCTTTACAAAAGAATATGGCAAGCAAATGTTTTTTGTACGACACTTTAAATCGGGCAATCATGTGTTAAGAGGAGTGTTATTGCCTTTTACACAGGCTACTTTTTTAGGAACAATCAATCGAAATGGTTTGTCATTTTTACGAGAATATAAAGATATTGGATTGTTTAAACGGGCACAAGAAGATTTATATGTACATGCTTATGCAACGTATATTGTGAATTTATGCGATGCGGTTATTGATGATAGAATTGTAAATGAAGATTTATATGACTTACTAAAACAGACATTGAGTGCGATTGAAAAAGGACTTGATGTTGAGGTTGTCACCTTAATATTTGAATTAAAATTATTACGATATTTTGGTATCAATCCAAATTTAAACAGATGTATGGTTTCTGATGAAGAACAAGGGCCTTTTGATTATTCTTTAAAATATGGGGGATTACTTGCTAAAAATCAATGGCATTTAGATACATATCGTTTGCAAGCAAATCCTAATGCAATTTATTTATTACAAAAGTGTCAACGTATCTCTATGGATAAACTCACGAGTATAGATATTAGTGATGCTATGAAAAAAGAATTAAGACGCATTATGGACGCATTATATGAAGAGTATGTCGATATTCATTTAAAAAGCAAAACATTTATTGAACAAATGAATCAGTGGTATATTTAGTTTAAAAGCTCAAATCGTGTTGAGGGTGTCCTCAACACGATTTGTATTAAACGTAGGTCAATAATCAACATTTTGCGATGTTGATTATTGACCTATCTTTGTCATTAAACAGTTGTCAAGAGTTCAAAAATTACATATAATTGACGCAGCATGAAATAAAAAGGAGTTTATTATGAACCAGAAGAAATTTGGTTTTTTTACAGCACTGTCTATGTTGATTGGTATTTGTATCGGGTCAGGGATTTTTTTTAAAACCTCGAATATTTTATCTTCAACGAATGGAAGTGTTTCATTAGGTGTACTAGTATTTATATTGGCAGCAATATGTATCGTTTTTGGTGGATTAGCCATGGCAGAATTGGCATTGCGCTCAAAAAAAGAAGGGGGACTTGTTGGCTATTTTGAAGAATTTGTATCGTTTAAATGGGCAAGTGCATACGGATTATTTTTTATGTCGCTCTATTTACCGACGATTACGGTTATTCTATGTTGGGTTTCAAGCATTTATACACTGGTCTTATTCGATATACAAATACCTAAATATTATGAATTACTCGTTCAAATAGCTATTGGTGTTGTATATATGATTATGTTTATTTATTTGAATACTCTCTCGACAAAACTAGGGGGACGTATTCAATCACTCACAACGATTATTAAATTGATTCCATTATTTTTAATTGCACTTACAGGATTGATTTTTGGGAAAGAACAACAGACGACTTTACAAAGTTTATCGCAACTAGATATAGGTATGTCAGGTTGGCTCTATGCAATAGTACCCATGAGCTTTGCGTATGACGGCTGGACAGTGTCGACAACGATGGTGCATGATGTTGCAAATCCACAAAAAACATTTAGAAAAGTGCTTATTATAGGGCCGCTGCTTATTTTAAGTATTTACGTCCTTTACTTTTTAGGGGTAACATCTTTCTTGGGTGTGGACACGGTTTTAAAAGAAGGAAAAAATGCTATATTTTTAGTGAGCGATATGTTATTAGGTAATATCGGTGGAAAATTATTGTCTATTATTGTACTTATTTCTGTTTTAGGTACAACAAATGGTCTTGTTATGGCAATGGTACGTATGCCACAAATTTTAGCTAGCAAAGACATGTTGGGACACTATTCAAAACAAGTTGATATAACAGAATCAGGTGTATCGAAACAATCAAGTGTCATCGCTGGATGTATTTTATTTGTATGGTTTGGTATTCATTATTTTGTCATGAAGTATATGCTTTTGGGAGAAAGTGATATTAGTGAGATTGCGATTGTATTTAACTATATTTTGTACATATTATTATACAGTCAAGTATATAGACTAAACTCTATTAAAAATCCAATTTTTAGATATGTAGTGCCGACAGTGGCTATGTTAGGATCTTGTGTTATTTTATTTGGTTCTTTAACGATAAATGCATTTAATGTTGTATTGTTTTTCGGTGTTTGCGCTATTCCTTGTGTTTTAGGTTATCGTTTAGGTAAGAAAGCACTTATACAACATAAACAATAGAAATCAATTAAAAAAAGTGCTAAACTAAGATAAGTTAGCACTTTTTTATTTAGAAAGGCATCAACATGATAAAAGGAATTGGATTAGACATTATTGAGATAGAACGTATTCAAAAGGCTTATGACAAAAATCATTCGTTTGCAAAGAAGATTTTAACAGAGAAAGAATATACATATTTTTTAACTTTAGTAGAATATAGACAAATGGAATTTTTAGCTGGACGCTTTTGTGCGAAAGAGGCATTTTCAAAAGCGTTTGGAACAGGCATTGGGACATTGGGGTTTCATGATATGGAAGTGTTACCAAATGATAAACAAAAACCAGTGATGACATGTACAAAATATCATGGAAAGATATTTGTATCTATTACGCATTCAAATGAATATGCAGCTGCTCAAGTAGTTTTGGAGGAAGAAGAATGAACCCAGCAATACACAGACCTGCCACTGTTACGATTCATTTAGACAGATTGGCATTTAATATTGACATGATAAAGCAACATCTGACAAAGGACAAAGCATTTTTTGCAGTTGTGAAAGCAAATGCCTACGGGCATGGTGCTATTGAAATTGCAAAAAAAGCACAAGCGTGTGGAGTAGACGGGTTTTGTGTTGCCATGTTAGATGAAGCGTTGGAACTACGACACGCAGGTATTACAAAACCTATTTTAGTCTTAGGTTTAACACAAATTTGTGATGTACCATTAGCTATTGAATATGATATTTCACTGACCGTAACAAGCTTGATATTTTTGAAAGAGGCACAAGTTCATATAAAAAAAGGTCGTTTAAAAGTACACTTGGCGTTAAACACGGGAATGAATCGACTAGGGTTACAAACCAAAGAGGATGTCATCACCTTTGAGCAAGGTGTTTTGGAAATGAAGAATATTGATTTTGAAGGTGTTTTTACACATTTTGCAACAGCAGATGGCGAAGATGATAACAAAGTCAAACAACAGTGTCGCTTATTTGAAACATTATTAAGTGTTTTGACAACACGTCCAAAATATATACATTTAGCCAATTCGGCAATGACACTATGGCGAGAAACCGTTGAAACAGATATTGTACGTGTAGGAATTGGGATGTATGGTGTGAATCCGTCAGACTTTGCTTTAAAATTGCCGTACCCATTGAAACCGGTACTCACATGGGAAACAGAAATTAGTTTTGTACATCGCTTAAAACAAGGTGAATCGGTTAGTTACGGTGCTAAGTATATTGCAAAACAAGATGAATGGATTGCCACATTACCTATTGGATATGCAGACGGATTTCGTCGAGCACTAGGCACACAAAGTGTGTATATAGGTGATGAAAAATGTGATGTTGTAGGTGTTGTTTGTATGGATCAAATGATGATACGTATTAGTCAACCATATCCTATCGGGACAAAAGTCGAGTTAATTGGTGAACACAATACCGCATCAAGTTTAGCTGTTAGCATAGGAACGATTGGTTATGAAATTTTATGTGGTATTTCAGATAGAGTGCCACGTATCTATGTTGAGTAACAATGACTTTTATATAAAGAAAGGGTGCGAAACAAAAACTTGAGTTTTTGGTTCGCACCTTTAATTGTATAAATGAAATTATCCTATATATTTTTTCAAATCTATTTTTTTATCAAGAGTATATAATAAAATACCGCTAGCTGTCATAATAATCAATTCGCTTAAGACAAGTGGTCCATATAAAGTGAAGAATACTTCTTCAGCTTGTCCAATATAGATGATTAAAAATGTAATAGGTATCATACCGACAAAAGAAAAATTTAGTGTATTAAAAATAAAACGCCCGAGTTTAGATTTAATAAATTTGAATGCCGCAATGGAAAGAACGGAGCATAGTAATGTAGCACCTGTTCCAAAAATAACGTCGTAAATACCAAATGTTGAAAAAGAATTAACAATAGCAACACCGATACCTAATGAAATAATATATTTTTTGTTGTAAATCAATAAATGATTTAAAAATTCAGAAATACGGAATTGAATGGCTCCGTATGCCATAGAAATAACAGGTGTTCCCAATGTTAAAGCAACATAAACACCTGCCATTAAAGCAAGATAAACTTGCTCTTTAATAGACAACTTTTTCATAGAATCCTCCTAGTTTTTTTTCGTGGGATGGTTGCGAACCACGTTGATTACGGTTGGAACGATTGTTTATCCAACCAATCACTTAATTGTTTTGGAGTAATACCTTGCATTTCTTCAAAATCTAATTTATCCGTTATGATACCTTTTTCTACTTTAGCGACAACGGGCGTACCGCTAATGTGATAAGTTTGTTTAAATACTGTCCATTTTTCTTTGTCTTGATGAACCGGCAAGACATTGACATAAAAAATAGATGAGTGTAATTGTCTTCTTTGAATCTCTTTTATAAAGAAAGGCTCAAAAAATTGACAATCAGCACATGTTGGTCTACCAATGTAGACATAAAATGTGTCTTGATTTGCCATTTTTTCTTCAAATGTACTCGGTAATAAGCTATTTAATGTATAGTAGACATCACTATATTTTTCTTGTATGTGCTGTCGTTCCATTTCTTTTTTATCAATCATTTCTTGTTTTTCATGCAATAAAGTTGTTGCTTTATCGTGTTGGCGAAAGAGATTAAAAATAAGTGAAAGACTAATGAGGACAAAGAAGATACTGATGTAATAAGGAATAAACGTTTTTTTCATTTAGGTAACCTCCATGTAACAGTATACGTTTTTTTTATAAATTTTCAACTTATAAATAGAATATATCCTCAATGTTGTGATAAAATAGATGTGTATATCACTATTCGACTAGGAGGAATTTTTTTATGGTGTCTACAAAATCAGTAAATGCAATACGTTTTTTAGGAGTTGATGCTATCAATAAAGCAAAATCAGGGCACCCTGGTGTTGTTATGGGAGCGGCTCCAATGGCGTATGCTCTTTATGCAAATCATTTCCATGTTAATCCAGAGCAACCTAAATGGTTCAACCGTGATCGCTTTGTATTATCTGCGGGACATGGTTCAGCATTATTATACGCTTTATTGCATTTAAGCCAATTTAAAGATGTTACGATTGATGAATTAAAACAATTCCGTCAATTACATTCTAAAACACCAGGACACCCTGAGTATGGCTATACACAAGGGGTTGATGCTACATCTGGTCCATTAGGGCAAGGTATTTCTACAGCTATTGGTATGGCTGTTGCAGAGCGTTATTTAGCTGCACAATATAATAAACCAGAATTTCCTGTTGTAGATCACTACACATATGCTATTTGTGGTGACGGTGATTTTATGGAAGGGGTTAGTGCAGAAGCAAGTTCTTATGCAGGACAACAAAAATTAGGAAAACTAATTGCTTTATATGATTCAAATGATATTTGTTTAGACGGTAAAACAGAAGATGCTTTAACAGAAAGTGTACGTAAAAGATACGATGCATACGGTTGGCATACACTTTTAGTTGAAGACGGAAATGATGTAGAAGCATTGTCAAAAGCAATTGAAGAAGCAAAAAATGATCCACGTCCATCGTTAATTGAAGTAAAAACAATTATTGGTTTTGGTTCTAAAAAACAAGGTACAAATGCTGTACACGGTGCTCCTTTAGGTGAGGAAGACACAGCGTATGCACGTGAACAATTAGGTTGGGACTATGCTCCATTTGAAGTACCAGAAGATGTTTATGCTGATTTTGATGAACATGTTGTCAAACGTGGAAAACAAGCCTATGACAAATGGATAGATTTAGTTGAAAAATATAAAGCTACTTATCCAGAATTAGCACAAGCATTTGACCGTGTTGTAAACGATGATGTGTTAACAGAATTAAAAGAAAATGATTTTCCGGTATATGAAGTTGGCTTTAATCAAGCGACACGTAATTCGTCACAAGATGCCTTAAATGCGATTGCTAAAGTATCTGCACAATTTTTAGGTGGTTCTGCTGACTTAGCACATTCTAATATGACATACATTAAAGAAGATACATTACAAGACGATACAAATCGTACACAACGTAATATTCAGTTTGGTGTTCGTGAATTTGCGATGGGAACTATTTTAAATGGGATGACTTTACACGGAGGTGTACGTGTGTATGGTGGTACATTCTTCGTCTTTAGTGACTATCTAAAAGGTGCTATTCGTTTAGCAGCTATTCAAAAATTACCAGTTACGTATGTCTTTACACATGACAGTATTGCCGTAGGGGAAGATGGTCCAACACATGAGCCGATAGAGCATTTAGCAGCATTAAGAGCATTACCGAATATAAATGTTATTCGTCCGGCAGATGCAAGAGAAACACAAGGAGCATGGTACTTAGCAGCAACATCAACACAAACGCCAACAGCATTGGTGTTAACAAGGCAAGCATTACCTGTACTAGAAAATACATCTTTTGAAAATGTATCAAAAGGTGCGTATGTTGTCTATGAAACAAGTGACACACCAGACTATTTATTATTAGCATCTGGTTCAGAAGTATCATTGTGTATTGAAGCAGCTAAAGTGTTAAAAGAAGAAGGAAAAGCTGTACGTGTTGTCAGCATGCCATGTTTTGAATTATTTGACAAACAATCTGCTGATTATAAAGAAAGTATTTTACCAAGCAATGTGACAAAACGTTTTGCTGTTGAAATGGCTGCAACAATGCCATGGTATAAATATGTAGGTTTACAAGGATCTGTTTTAGGGATTGATAGTTTTGGAGAAAGTGGTCCAGCAAATGATTTATTAAAACACTTCGGATTTACAGTTGATAATGTGGTTGAACAAGTGAAAAAATTAGGATAATAAAAACCTAACTTAAAAAATAAGATTATATTTATATACACTAAGTGGTGAACGGATGCTTAAACTTATCCGTTCACCACTTTTGTTAAATTATCGTGAGATTATATGTGATTCTTATAAAGCAAACAGACATGTGTTATGTTGATGTGTTGAAGTGAATGAGATATATAGTATTTTTAATAAAATGATGAAAACTATCACATAAGTAGTAGCTTTTTTATAGTCTTAGTGGTATGATGTGCCAATAATATCATTCGAAAAGAGTTGAATAAATTAAAATGGACATTGTAATTGTTGGTGCTGGAAAAGTTGGTCAAACATTATGCGAAGAATTATCGCAAATTCATAATGTGGTGATGATTGACTTATCATCAAATTTAGTAGATGAACTAATGAATAAATACGATATTACAGGTATGGTTGGAAATGGGGCAAGTATTGACACGCAAAAAGAAGCTGGTGTGGAACATGCGGATATTTTTATTGCAGCAACAGATTCAGATGAAGTCAATTTAATTTCTGCTACTTTAGCGAAAAAACTAGGTGTACGACATACCGTATCTCGTGTACGAAATCCAGAATATGCAAAACAACTAGACTTTATGAGAAATGCGCTAGGTATTTCTTTAATTATCAATCCAGAAATGGCAGCGGCAATGGATATTGCTAGAGCAATTCGCTATGCCTCAGCATCAAATGTTGAAACATTGGCAGGAAATAGAGCCTCTCTTGTTGAGGTAGATATCACAGACAAATCTACCTTAAATGGTTTGAGTTTAAGTGATTTTAGAACAAAATATGGTTCTGTTTTAGTTTGTATTATTGATAGAGATGGCGATGTCTTTATTCCGTCTGGTAGTGATACATTACAAGCTAACGATAAAATCTATGTGGCAGGATTGCCAAAGGATATGACGACGTTTCATCGACAAATTGGAAATAGTGAAAAAGCCATTAAATCTGTTTTTGTTTTGGGCGGTGGGAAAATTGCATATTATTTATTCAAATTGTTAGAGCATACACACATGGATATGAAAGTTATTGAACATAATTTAGAAAAATGTGAACAATTAAGTGCGGAATATCCAGCATTAAAAGTCATTCATGCAGACGGAACAAATCCGGATGTTTTAGATGAACAAGGTTTAGAAAATTATGATGCTTTTGTGTCTTTAACAGGAGTTGATGAAGAAAATTTAATTGCGTCTATTTATGCAGATAAAAAAGGTGTGCGTAAAGTCATTACGAAAATGAGCCGTACAAATATTTTAAAAGTATTAGATACAAAACAATTAAAGAAAATTGTAACACCTAAAAACTTGATTGCTAGTCAAATTTCTCGATTTGTTCGTTCACGTGCCAATGCACAAGGTTCACGTGTTGAAGCGTTGTATCGTGTTGCACAAGGTAAGGTTGAAGTACTCATGTTTAAAGTATCTGAACAGTGTCATATTTTAGATAGACAAATTAAAGACATGCCATTGAAGAAAAATTTATTGATTGCGTATATTTTAAGACAAGGAAAAATTATTTATGCGAATGGACGAGATAGTTTACAAGCAGATGATAAAGTCATTGTTATTACAACAAACAAACATTTTTCTGATTTAGAAGATATTTTGGATAAATAGGCAGGCTCAGAAGATGAATCGAAAAATTATTATTTATTTAATAGGAAAATTATTACTAGTTGAAGCATTATTATTATTGGCACCACTTTTTGTATCCCTAATTTATCAAGAAGATTGGAAATACATATCGGCTTATTTAATGACCATAGGATTATTACTCTCATTAAGTTGTATCATGTCATTAAAAAATCCAAAAGGCATTACACTACGTGCTAGAGATGGTGCTGTTATTGTCGCATTGGGTTGGATTTTACTCGCCTTTTTTGGAGGTTTGCCATTTGTCTTTTCAGGAGATATTCCATCTCTTGTCGACGCATTTTTTGAAACAGCAAGTGGATTTACGACAACTGGTTCCAGCATTTTAACAACACTAGCTCCATTGTCCAAATCAAATTTATTTTGGAGAAGTTTTACTCACTTAATCGGCGGTATGGGTGTGCTTGTTTTTACGTTAGCAATTTTGCCAGATTCTAAAGCAGATTCCGCACAATTACTGCGAGCTGAAGTTCCCGGACCTGTTTTTGGAAAACTCGTATCGAAATTAAGCGATACAGCACGTATTTTATATGCGATTTATTTATCTTTAACCCTTATTTTAATACTTATTTTAGTATTAGGTGGCGTACCGTTATATGACTCAATGCTATTATCATTCGGTACAGCAGGAACAGGCGGTTTTGCCATTAACGATGCAGGATTTTCTATTTATGCCAATCCAGCTTTTGTTGAATACGTGATTGGTATTGGTATGCTTATATTTGGTATTAACTTTAATTTATTCTTTTTAATGATGATTGGTTATGCCAAAGCTGCTTTTAAAGATGAAGAGTTACATTACTATTTAGGTATCGTTATTATTGCCATTTTACTGATTACGCTATCTTTAGCACCAAATTGGGCTACGCTAGAAGAAACGTTTAGACATGTGTTGTTTACAGTAGCATCTATTGTCACGACAACGGGATATGCAACAGCTAACTTTGGAGAATGGACATTGTTTGCTCAAGTGATTGTGTTAATTTTAATGTTTATTGGCGGCTGTGCAGGTTCTACGGCAGGGGGTATGAAAGTATCTCGTATTGTGATGTATATAAAAGAAGCTGTTTCTGAAATGAAGCGTTTAGGGCATTCAAACCGTATTGTAACGACAAAATTCAATGGGAAAGCATTACGAAAATCAGATAGTACAAAAGTATCGAATTATTTACAAATATATCTATTAACCTTTATTCTTTTATTGATTTGTGTGTCTATTGAAGCCCCAGATTTTCTAACGGCATTTTCAAGTGTTGCAGCAACATTTAATAATATAGGCCCTGGATTAGCAGCGGTTGGTCCTATTTCTAATTTTGCATTTTACTCGGATATGACAAAAATCATTTTATCGTTGAGTATGATAGCAGGACGTTTGGAAATATATCCAATTATTATTTTATTGGCGCCATCAACGCTTAAAAAATTATTTAAAGGAAATAAAGCTCATTAGTATGAACTGATGAGCTTTTTTTGATATAATAAGAAAAAGTACTCTAAGGAGTGGAAACGAATGAAAATAGTAAAAAAAATTATTTTAGTATTAGGTGGATTAAGTGCTGTAGGATGGATTTTTACCCTTTTGTCAGCATATCATATCTTACCAGAAATAGCTCATTCCTTTATGCTTATACAAGGGACAGTCGTTCTGACTGGGATGACGTGGCTATTATATTTAGGAGTTGGGTTATCGAATGTTTTTTATGCAAGAAAACATGAGATACACGTGGAACAAACGACAAAATTGACGACACGTATTGTATCGTATGCGATATATGCATTGATATATTGCCTTTTGAAAAAGTTAAGTGTACAAGACTTTTTTGCCTATTTTCTCATGATGTGTGTCTTATTTTTACCAAGCGCTTTTCTATTCCCTTATTATCTCTTAAAAAGAAATTAGCATCTTTTATAGATGCTTTTTTTGTAAAAGCAAAAGCTAGCTTATTATTAGGAATTATTATAAAATAAAGACGATAAAATTTGAAAAGAGGTATAATATGTCTATTTTAGAAATTAAAGATTTACATGTATCAATTGAAGATAAAGAAATTTTAAAAGGTGTCAACTTAGTCATGAAAACAGGAGAAATTCATGCCGTAATGGGACCTAATGGAACAGGTAAATCAACTCTATCAGCAGCGATTATGGGGCATCCAAGCTATACAGTAACAAAAGGTGAAATTTTACTCGATGGTGAAAGTGTTTTAGATATGGAAGTAGACGAACGTGCAAGAGCTGGATTGTTTTTAGCCATGCAATACCCAAGTGAAATTGCAGGTGTGACAAATGCTGAATTTATGCGTGCAGCCATGAATGCAAGACGTGATGATGATAATAAAATTTCCGTACGTGATTTTATTAAAAAATTAGATGAAAAAATGGCTTTATTAGACATGCCTGAAGAAATGGCAGAACGTTATTTAAATGAAGGTTTCTCTGGAGGAGAGAAAAAACGTAATGAAATTTTACAATTATTGATGATTGAGCCAACATTTGCTATTTTAGACGAAATCGATTCTGGTTTAGATATTGATGCCTTAAAAGTTGTCTCAAAAGGTGTGAATGCAATGCGTGGTAATCGTTTTGGGTCATTGATTATTACACACTATCAACGCTTATTGAATTATATCGAACCAGATATTGTTCATGTGATGATGGGTGGAAAAATTGTGAAAACAGGTGGCGCAGATTTAGCGAAACGTTTAGAAGCAGAAGGATATAAAGGTATCCGTGATGAGTTAGGCTTAGATATTGAGATTGATGGAGAATAATAGAATGGATACATTACAAACATTTTCTATGTTAAAGCAAGAACCTGAGTGGGCAATTGCACAACGGACACAAGCATACGGATTATTAGACACATTAGCATTACCTATTATTGAACGTGTGAAATTTAATCGTTGGCATTTGTTTGATACAATGATTGATTCAGATGAGCAAAGTGATGAAACAGGATATGGTGTTTTAACGAATTTAGAGCATGATAAACCATTATTAGTACAATATGGAACACGTACTGTTTTTGAACAATTACCTACATCGTTGGTTGAACAAGGTGTTATTTTAACAGACCTATTCACAGCAATGCAAGAATATCCAGAGTTGGTACAAGCCCATTTAAACACTGTTGTAGCAGTTGATGAGGATAAATTAACAGCATTTAATCGTGCGTATATGAACAGTGGTGTGTTTTTATATGTTCCAAAAAATGTCGTGATTGAAGAACCTATTCAAACGATTTTATTACAAGACAGTAGCATTCAAGAAGCCTTTGTTAAACACGTTCTGATTGTTGCCGATGTGAATAGTCAATTAACATACGTTGAAAAATTAGAAACATTTGGCAATAAGAAAAACACAGCGAATATTGTGGTAGAAGTAATCGCTAAAGACGGTGCAAAAATAAAATACGCTGCCGTTGACAGACTGGGTGAACAAACACATGCGTATATCAATCGTCGTGGACGTATCCAAAAAGATGCAGATATTAACTGGGCGATAGGTGCTTTAAATGACGGTAATGTCATTGCCGATTTTGATTCCGATTTAGTAGGTACCGGTTCGACAAGTCATGTAAAAGTTATTGGTATTTCAACTGGTAAACAAGTGCAAGGGATTGACACACGTGTGACAAATTATGCTAAACATTCCGTAGGGCATATTTTACAACATGGTGTTATTATGGATAAATCAACGCTAACGTTTAATGGTATTGGACATATTATTAAAGGAGCAAAAGGAGCAGATGCACAACAAGAAAGTCGTGTGTTAATGTTATCTCAATTTGCTAGAGGAGATGCCAACCCAATTTTATTGATTGATGAATGTGATGTGACAGCAGGGCATGCAGCAAGTGTCGGACAAGTGGATGAAGAACAATTATTCTATTTAATGAGTAGAGGTTTAAGCCAAGATGATGCAGAAAAACTTGTTATTCGTGGTTTTTTAGGTGCTGTTATTACAGAAATTCCAATGCGTGATATTCAAAAAGAAATGATTGACGTGATTGATCATAAGCTAGGTGAATAGTATGGATAATAGTATTATGGATAATAGTATGGATATAAAAAAGGATTTTCCCGTATTAAATCAATCTATCAATGATGAACCTTATATTTATTTAGACAGTGCAGCTTCTTCATTTGTGCCACTTCCTGTTCAAGAAAAAATAACAACATTTTTAAATACGACGTATGCGAATGTGCATAGAGGTGTGTACACAACGGCATACCAAGCAACGCAAGAGTATGAAACAGTCAGAGATATTGTGAAAAACTTTATTCATGCTACGTCTGAAAAGGATATTATTTTTACAAGTGGTACAACAGATAGTTTGAATATAGTCGCAAAAAGTTATGGTGAAAGTATACTACAAGAACAAGATGAAATTTTTGTATCTGCTTTAGAGCATCATGCAAATTTAGTTCCTTGGCAAGAATTGGCGAAAAAAACAGGTGCAAAATTGATTTTTATGCCTCTATTAGAAACAGGCGAAGTAGATGTTAAGGCTGTATCAAAAATGGCGACACATCGCACCAAAATAGTGGCTGTGACACATGTATCCAATGTTTTAGGTGTTCATAATGATATAGAAACATTAGCCAATATAGTTCATAATGTAGGTGGTGTTATCGTTGTTGATGGAGCACAATCTACACCACATCTGTCTGTTGATGTAACCCATTATGATTTTTATGCTTTTAGTGGACATAAATTAGGAGCGTTGAATGGAATAGGCGTTCTGTATGGTCGTCATGAATTACTTGAAAAGATGCCACCAATCACATTTGGAGGCGATATGATTGAATATGTAGGCGATATGGAAAGTACGTATCAAAAAACACCTTATAAATTTGAGGCGGGGACACCAAATATTATTGGTGCGATTAGCTTAGGTGCCGCTATTGAATATATACAACAATGTGATATGGATACTATTCGACAATATACACAGCAGTTAACAATGGCTGCATTACATCAGTTACAGACTATACCGGATGTACTGATTTATGGGCATGAAAAAGGCTATAATGGTGGAAGCATCATTAGTTTTAACTTAAAAGGTATTCATCCTCACGATGTCGCAACAGCTTTAGATATGGAAGGCGTTGCTGTTCGTGCAGGGCATCATTGTGCACAACCTTTGATGCGACAGTTAAATGTCACAGCAACAGTTAGAGCAAGTTTTTATATATATAATACCAAAGAAGATGTGGATCGTTTTGTTGAGGCGGTCAAAAAAGTAAAGGAGTTTTTTACGAATGGTCGCATTGAAGAAATTAGATGATTTATATAGACAAGTGATTTTAGATCATTCAGCACACCCACGACAATTTCGTAAACAGATTGAAGAAACAGACTCTTTAGAAATGTTAAATCCAACGTGTGGAGATGTGATAACTGTTCACATTCGTGCCAAAGAAAATCGTATTGAAGACATCTCGTTTTCAGGAGAAGGATGCACCATTAGCAAGGCAAGTGCTAGTATGATGTGTGAGTTGTTGAAAGGCGAAGATGTGGCACTTGCAAAAGAAAAAATCAAATCATTTTTTGAACTTGTGCAAGGGCACGATGTGGGGATTGATTTAGCAGATGCTGAATTATTGCAAGGTGTATCCAAATTTCCAACACGTATTAAATGTGCTACATTGAGTTGGAAAGTGCTAGAAACATTATTAGAAAGGTTGGAAGAAAATGAGTGAAGTACCTGCTTTAGCAGAATATAAATTTGGATTTAAAGACGATGCTGAAATATTATATTCGACAGGACAAGGATTGTCTGAAGCGGTTGTTCGAGATATTTCTCAACAAAAAAATGAACCGGAATGGATGCTAGACTATCGTTTAAAATCTTTGAATTTATTTTATAAATTAGATAAACCAACTTGGGGTGCCGATTTATCTGAACTTGATTTTTCAGATATTACATATTATCAAAAAGCGAATGAAACAGTGGCAAAATCATGGGATGATGTGCCAGAAAAAATTAAAGAAACATTTGAACGAATTGGTATTCCAGAAGCTGAGAGAGCTTATTTAGCAGGTGCAACTGTACAATATGAATCTCAAGCTGTTTACCATAGTATGAAGCAAGAATTTGAAAAATTAGGGATTATTTTTACGGATACAGATACTGCATTGAGAGAATATCCTGACATTTTTAAAGAACATTTTGGAACAGCTGTTCCTGCTTCGGATAATTTTGAAGCGGCATTGAATGCGGCAGTATGGTCTGGTGGGACATTTATTTATGTGCCAAAAGGTGTTAAATGTGATGTGCCATTACAAACTTATTTTAGAATTAACAATGAAAAATCTGGACAATTTGAACGGACACTGATTATTGTTGATGAAGGTGCAAGTATTCATTATGTAGAGGGATGTACAGCACCAACCTATTCAACAGCAAGCTTACACGCAGCTGTTGTTGAAATTATCGTTAAAAAAGATGCGTATTGTCGTTACACAACTATTCAAAACTGGTCAAACAATGTCTATAATTTAGTAACAAAACGTGCCATTGCGCATGAAGGTGCAACAATGGAATGGATTGATGGAAACTTAGGTGCCAAAACAACAATGAAATATCCAAGTGTTTACTTAAACGGACGTCATGCTAGAGGAACAATGTTATCCATTGCTTTTGCTGGAGAAAATCAAGTACAAGATACAGGTGCAAAAATGATACATAATGCTCCACATACATCTAGTTCTATTGTATCAAAATCCATTGCTAAAGACGGTGGAAAAGTAAATTACCGTGGACAAGTTGTTTTTGGAAAAAAATCAGAAGGATCTATTTCGCATATCGAATGTGATACGATTTTAGTTGATGATAAATCTTATTCAGACACTATTCCATTTAATGAGTTACACAATGGAAAAGTTTCGCTAGAACACGAAGCAAAAGTATCTAAAGTTTCAGAAGAACAATTATTCTATTTAATGAGTAGAGGGTTATCTGAAAGTGAAGCAACAGAAATGATTATCATGGGCTTTGTCGAACCATTTACAAAAGAATTGCCAATGGAGTATGCCGTCGAGTTAAACCGATTGATTGCCTATGAAATGGAAGGTAGCGTTGGGTAAAAATAGAAATCGTGTTGGTGTCTTTGCTAGACATCAACACGATTTCTTATAAAGATAGTGAATAAGACATATCTGGAGAGAAACAATGAAAAGTAAAAAATATACATTAATGATGATTAGTTCGATGACAATTTTTGGGACAATTGGTGTTTTTAGACGCTATATTACACTTCCGTCCAGTCTTATATCACTTGGTAGAGGATTTATTGCGGTTTGCTGTTTGTGTCTTTTTCTAGTTGTCACACGTAAACCGTTAAATTGGCGTTTCCTTTATCAAAAGCGTTATTTACTACTATTATCAGGTGCTCTTATTGGTTTTAATTGGATTTTATTATTTGAAGCACTACAATATACAACAGTTGCAACAGCCACTGTATGCTATTATATGGCGCCTATTTTTGTCTTAATTGCATCGCCATTTGTTTTAAAAGAACGTTTAAATATTGCACAGTGCATGACTATTTTAGTTGCTTTATGTGGCATGATATGTGTATCAGGTGTGTTTAACACATCCATTCAAAGTATAGACGATATAAAAGGTATTTTATGTGGGTTAATGGCAGCTATGATGTATGCGACGGTCATAATGCTTAATAAGAAAATGAGTGAGATTGATGCTTACGACAAGACAATGACACAATTAAGTATTGCTACACTCGTCTTATTTCCTTATGTGTTATGTACTGAAAATTTATCTCAAATAAAAGTCGATACATTAAGTATCGTGATGTTACTTTTACTTGGTGTACTTCATACAGGTATTGCTTATGCCATGTATTTTGGAGCTATTAATCAATTACCTGCACAAACGGTTGCATTATTAGGCTATATTGATCCAGTTGTAGCGGTATTCATATCTAGTTTTATATTAAAAGAGCATATTGGTTTATTGGAGTATATTGGTGCTGCTCTTATTTTAGGTTCTATGATGTGCCATGAATATATCAGTACAAAAAATAGCAGCATATAAGCTGATATAATTTGAGAAAAAGAGATTGTCTTAACAGTAAATCAATAGATTTAATATGACTCAAAAATGCTTGAAATCAACTTGTTGAATGTGTTGATTTCAAGCGTTTTACTTATTTTTCAGGGTAGTTTCTCAAAAAATTTGTAGTATATCATGAAAATATTTTAACGTTGAATAGGAATATCTTTTTTTATATTCTTGACTATTTAATGCTATTTTATTTTGTGCATGATTGATATAGTCATCTAAATATTTGGTTGCTTCAGAAATGATACGCTCTGAATGATGCATTGCCTCAACATATTCATCTTTATCTATAAGAATATGACTCGTACTTAAATATTGAGTAGCATTTTTTACGATCACAATTTTTGAATAATCCAGACCAGATGAAACATGACGTGAACGAACGGTATTTTTAAAATGATACCCATTTTTATGTTTCATATGGCTTCGAAATGGAATACAGATAAAATAGTCTTTATATTCAACTATAATACAATTATAAGTACGATTTCCATGAGGTTTTAGAAGTTCTGGGAAAGAACTATTAGGGTAATCATTGTAGAAATCACTTGTTAATGTATATAGTGCTTGTTCGAATTGAATTGTCACATTTTATTCCCCTTTTTGTTACTAAAAAACGATAGAGAAAACTCTATCGTTAACATCGTTTCGGTTAATTTTTATTTGGCAAAGGAGTCAGAACCGTCACTCCTATCATCAATTCGGTCAATTTTTATTTGGCAAAGGAGTCAGAACCGTCACTCCTATCATCTTTTAACGATGTTCTCTATTTAAAGTATAGTATTAAAATGATATTTTGTCAAAGTAATCGTATTTATTGTTAATCGACTGTTTGCTATTTGTAAAACCGTATCGATAGATATAAATATAATACATTTTTAGATTGTCTTAACAGTAAATCAATAGATTTAATATGACTCAAAAATGCTTGAAATCAACTTGTTTAATGTGTTGATTTCAAGTAACTTATAAATAATTCTAATTCTTTATTTTTTACTTTTGAGAGAACGGCATTTTAATGTTCATATCGAGATAGACTGTCTTTTAAACGATGTAAAGCATCTATAAGAGTAGAGGTAGGGCAAGCTAAATTTAAACGTTCAAAACCATAGCCTTCTTTCCCAAAGGTATAGCCTTCATTGCAAAAAACAAATGCGTCTTGTCTTAATAGATTTTGTAATGTTGTGGTTGAAAAACCATATGCCGAAAAATCAAGCCATTGTAAGTAAGTCCCTTGTAATGCATAAACTTTAACTTTAGGAAGATGTGTTTCCATAAAATCTTTGACTGTTAAATGGTTTGTCCAAATCAATGCTAGAAAAGCCTCTAGCCATTGTTTTCCTTGCGTGTATGCTATAGCCGTTGCTTGCATACCAATCATATTGGCACTAGGAACGCCGTGTATTAGTTGTGTATGTGTGAACCGTTCTCTTAATGTTTCATTTGGAATAATAATGCTCGAAATTTGCAATCCAGCAAGGTTAAAACTTTTACTTGGTGCTGTGCAGACAATGCATTTTTGCTCAATTTCTTTGGATAAGGTTGGTAATACATGATGTGTATGATTTGGCATGATTAAATCATAATGAATCTCGTCTGAAACGATGAGCACATCATACGTTAAAGCAAGAGAAATGATTTTGTCCAGTTCTTCCTTTGTCCATACACGTCCAACAGGATTGTGAGGGCTACACAAAATCATCAATGTTGTTTCTTTTAAAGACATTTTTTCTTCTAAATCTTGAAAATCTATATGGTACGTTGGAAAATCGTTGATAAGTGACGATGCTAATACTGTTCGACCAGTATGTAGAACCGTTTGTTTAAACTGTGGATAAACAGGTGTCATAATCAGTACATTGTCATTCGGCTGTGTAAAAGCATAGATAGCAGAGTGTAATGCTGACACAATGCCTGGAGATGTCGCAATCCACTCTTCTTCTATATCCCAGTTAAATTGGTCTTTATTCCATTGTTTAATGGCTTTTTTGTAGTCCGGTGTCATTGTTGTATAGCCTAGAACCGTTTGTTGAATATACTCTTGTAAACCCTCTACGATTTCCGGTGCTGTTTTTAAATCTGCATCAGCCACAGAAAAAGGGGAGATATGTTCAGGAATATTCGTTGCCCATGTGTGCATCAATTCCCATTTTTTTGATGATTGTGTTTGACGATTGATGAGTGTATCAAAATCGTATGTTTGCATATAATCACTCCTTTTTCTCATTGTAACATAATTTAAGTATTATTTGGTGTGATATGAAAAAGCATTTCATTGTTAGATAAACATATTTATATGGTTTTGTATTTTTTTTCAGTTCCAAATATGGTATACTGCGGTAAGAACTATAAAATTCATGTTAGTTTTAGGAGGAAGTATGAAAAATTTGAAGAAAACATTAGTCTTTATTTTAGGACTTATTGTGACACTAGGTATGTTAGGGGCTTGTAGCTCTAAAAAAGAAGAGATGAAATCATCTGATGGAAAAACAGTTATTGAAAAATTATCCATTGGTTTTGTACCGTCAAGAGAACCTTCTGAAATTGTAACAGCCACTGAACCTTTAAAAGAACTATTAAAAGCACAATTAGCAAAATCAGGATATGATGTTAAAAACATTGATATCACAGTTGGTACAAGTTTTGAAGCTGTTGGTGAAGGATTAAATGCAGGAACATTAGACGTTGGTTTTATTCCAGCAGGAACTTATGTTTTATACAGAAATGGTGCAGAAGTATTATTAACAGCAACTCGTAAAGGATTATCTATTGACGATGCTTCAGCAAAAGCTTGGAATGACAATAAACCAACGAAAAAAGCTGATACACAAGCAACTTCTTATCGTTCATTGTTGATTGCTGGTCCGTCTGAAAAAGGACAAGCGATTGCGAAAAAAGTAAATGCAGGCGAAACATTAACATGGGATGATGTGAAAGATTTGAAATGGAGCGTTATGAACCCAACATCTCCTGCTGGATACATTTACCCAACATTATGGTTAAATAAAACATTTGGTAAAACAATTAAAGATTTAGGCAATAATGCTGTTATCAGTGATTCTTATGGTTCTGCTTTTGCTCGATTAGCTTCTGGCCAAGTAGATGTATTAGCAACTTATGCAGACGCTAGAACAGACCAAGAGAAAAAATGGAACGAAAGTTACTCAAGAGAAATGAGTATTTGGGAAGAAACAAATGTTATTGGTGTAACAGATGCTATTTATAACGATACAGTAAGTGTTTCTAAAAAATCAAAAACTGTAACACCTGAATTTAAAACAGCTTTAGCAAATGCTTTAATGGAAATTGCAAAAACAGAAGAAGGTAAAAAAGTTATCGCTGTATATAGTCACGAAGGATACCAATTAGCAAAAGATGCTGATTATGACAATGAAGCAAAAGCTCAAGACATCGTGAAAAACTTAAAATAGGAAATTGTTGACATAACATGAATTTTTAGGGAGAGAGTGTTCCTCTCTCTCTTTTTTAAGCATGAAGAAAGAGAGAAGTAGTATGATAGAGTTTAAAAAGGTAAGTAAGACATATCCAAATGGCACAAAAGGATTGATTGATGTTGATGTAACCATTGAACAAGGAGAGTTTATTGCGATTATTGGATTGTCTGGATCGGGTAAATCAACATTTATTCGTTGTGTAAATAAAATGCATGATATTACATCTGGAGAACTATTTGTGAATGGACAAAATGTACAAAAAATTACAGGTAGAGATGTACGTAAATTTAGACGTAATATTGGTATGGTATTCCAATCTTTTAACTTAGTGACAAGAACAACTGTGATTAAAAATGTTTTAACAGCATTTGTCCCAGAATTATCAGGATTCAGAAAATTCTTTGGTATTTTCCCAAGAGAATGTAAGATAAAATCATTAGAGGCACTAGATAAAGTGGATATGTTTGAAAAAGCTTATGTACGTGTCGATCAATTATCAGGTGGGCAACAACAACGTGTGGCACTTGCTAGAGCATTGGCACAAAACCCAGAAATCATTTTAGCAGATGAACCAGTTGCTGCGTTAGACCCAGTGACATCTAATCAAGTAATGGACGATTTTAGACGTATCAATAAAGAAAATAATATCACGATTTTGTTAAACATTCATGATGTTGATTTAGCATTAAAATACTGCGATAGAGTGATTGGAATCAATAAAGGGCATATCGTATATGACGGAAGTGCCAAAGATGTCACAAAAGATATTTTAGAAAAAATTTATCAAAAAGATTTATTTAGCAATGGAGAGTAATATGAAAACAATAAAGGATAGTCTAATTTTTAATGAACAAATTGTTTTAAACAATGGTAAAACAATTTTAAGACCGCGTTCTAAAACACCTTTACTGATACTCGGCTTATTGATATGTATTATCATTTCTTTACATGTGACACAATTTGATGCCGATGTTTTTGAAAACTCTGCTAATTTCTTTGATATTTTAGTCAGCATGTTTCCACCGGATATGGATTATACAAATGATGTGTTGCCTCCTCTTTTTGATACAGTGAAAATGTCTTTTGTAGGGTCGTTTTTAGGAGCTGTTTGCTCTTTACCAGTAGCTATTTTAGCGGCAAATAATATTACAAAAAATAAATTTATCAACGGCTTTTTCAAACTGTTTTTAAGTGTTCTTAGAACATTACCGTCGCTTGTTATTGCCTTAATTGCAACATATATTTGGGGATTAGGGACATTTGCAGGAACAGTGGCTATTTTTATTTTTTCTTTATCTTATGTTGGTAAGTTATTGTATGAGTCTATTGAAACAGTTGATATGGGCGCTTTTGAATGTATGGAGTCAATGGGCTTTACACGATTTTATGCATTTAGATATGCTGTTTTACCGATTATTTTACCGTCATTTATTTCTACAGCATTATTTAATTTCGAAGGAAATGTTCGTTACGCAGCCATTTTAGGATATGTTGGTGCAGGTGGTATCGGATTGATATTAAACGAAAAATTAGGGTGGAGAGATTACTCTAAAGTGGGTACCATTATTGTGTTATTGTTAATAACTGTCTTTATTATTGAAACAGTAAGTGAGCATTTTAGAGATAGATTGGAGTAAATGTATGAATCGTGAAAAGATAGAAGAAAAATTACAAAAAGAACCTAAGTCGTATATGTATATCTTATTGATTACGGTTATTGTTTTAGGTTTATTGATTTGGTCGTCATCTGCAATAAAAAAAGGTGATACAACAGGAGATTCTTTAAGTGTTGCCAGCAATATTATGGGTGGTATTTTAAATCCAGATTGGCATTTTTTATTCAGATTAGATAATAAGGGTGTTTTATACTTGTTATTTGAAACAATTTGTATTGCATTTTTAGGAACAATTATTGGTGCGATTATTTCTATACCATTTGCTTTTTTATCTGCTAAAAAAATTGTTTCTAAATATGTAGCATGGATTGGAAAATTATTAACGATGTGTGTTCGAACAATTCCAGCATTTATTTATGGATTGATGTTTATTGGTGTTACAGGTCCCGGAGCATTAGCAGGTGTTTTTACAATGTCTGTTGTATCTGTTGGTATGGTGACTAAATTGTATATTGATGCCATTGAAGATTTAGATTTTGGGATTATCGAATCTTTATCAGCGATTGGGTGTACAAAAGTGGAACAAATTCGTTACGGTATTTTACCACAATTATATTCTAAACTAATTTCCATTGTTATTTATCGTTTTGACATGAATTTAAGAGATGCTGCGGTTCTAGGTCTTGTTGGTGCCGGAGGTATCGGAGCACCGTTGATTTTTGCGATGAATAACTATCGTTGGAATGAAGTGGGCTCTATTTTAGTTGGGATTATTATTTTAGTCTTAATCATTGAAGTCTTTTCAAATAAAATTAGAAGAAAACTAGCAAGAGGGTATTAAACATGTTTAAAATACTTGCCACAACAGATGTACACGGTAATTTATTAGCGTATGATTTTGTTACATCAAAGCAAGCAATTAAAGGATTATCTAAATTTTCAACTTATTTAAAACAACAAAGAGCTTTACATCATGTGATTTACATTGATAATGGCGACATCAATCAAGGAACACCTCTTGTCACGTATGCCAATAGTTATGTTCCAGAAAATATCTCTGCCAAAGCTTTAAATTTATTATCTTGTGATTTTGTTAATATTGGGAACCATGATTTTAACTATGGAAGTGATTTTTTATATCGTTATATTCAAGAAAATCAGGCAAAATGTGTTACGAGCAATGTATTTTATAAAAACCAGCCTATTGGGCAAACACATGTGATAACATGTGATGAGAAAAAAATTGGATTAGTAGGTGTTGTGACAGACTATATTGAACATTGGGAAAATCCAAACAATTTAACCCATTTAGATATTTTAAGTGTTATTGATACCGTCAAAAAAGAAGTAGCACATATTCGCCAAGAAGTAGATTATGTTGTCGTCGTTTACCATGGTGGGTTTGAACGAGATATTGAAACAGGAGAACCCACAGAAAGATTGACGGGCGAGAATGTAGGTTATGCATTATGTACAGAAATTGACGGGATTGATGTGCTGATTACGGGGCATCAACATCGCCAATTAGTTGGGAAAATCAATGGTACACATATTATTCAAGCTCCAGACGGCTGCTTTAAATGTATGGAAATTACTTTTAGTGATACCATTTCAGTTAATCTTATCGACGTATCTGAGTATGAAGTAGATACTGAATTTGAAAATTACTTTAAGAATGAACTTGATAAAACAGAAAACTGGCTAGACACAGAAATTGGTACAACTAATCTTAAAGATTGTTACATTAAAGATATTAAACAGGCACAATTGACAAAGCACCCTATTACTGCTTTTATTAACCAAGTGCAAATGACTTATATGCAAGCCGATATATCTGCATGTTGCTTATTTGATGTCATGCCGGGATTTGGTGATACGTTAAAATATAGAGATATTATTTTAAATTACCCATTTCCAAATACGCTTGTTTTGAAAGAAATGACAGGACAACATATTATGGATTATTTAACACAACTGTCACAGTATTGGGTGGTTAAAGAAGATGCTATTGATATCAATCCAAAATTTTTATACCCAAAACGAGAAGTATATAATTATGATTTATTAGACGGTATTACTTATACGATGAATATTTCAAAGACAAAGGATAATTTTATTAGTGATGTGTACGTCAAAGGAGAACCGCTTATTTTAGAGAAGACATATAAATTAGTCTTAAATAATTATCGTGCAACGGGTGGTGGAAACTTTGCCATGTTCCCAGAATTAAAAACAATTAAAGAAGACACACACGATATTGCTGAGATTTTAATCGACTATGTGAAAGAAAAACGACACATTGTCATTACTGATGAACAAAATATCCGTTTGACTGTTGTAGACTAATATAAAAAGATGTTGGTAGATTTTATCCACCAACATCTTTTTATATTAAAGGATTAAGATAAGTGCTTGCTAATTTTAGAATGTGTATTTTAATGAAAAAATTTAGTGAATGGTTAATATCGTTCAAAGCCAAGACGATTTGATGAATAATCTAAAAAAGACAGCTAATTTACTGTCTTTTTTGCTCCATTATTTATTTTTTGGCTGTATAATTTTTAGGGTTGATGGCATAAGCCAACAACCCTAATTTTATGTAGACAAAAAGGCAATTTTCTCTTAAATTAAAAGTACCACCAAATAATAAGGAGAAATTGCCTATGTCTAATATAACAGAAATCTTACTACAATTAAAGGATAAAAACATCACATTTGATCATG